>BDTY01000085.1 GCA_002897955.1 archaeon BMS3Bbin15 | reverse complement strand
TTGTAAATCCTAAAAACACGTCTCAAGAATGTTCATATTGTGGTAAAATAGTCAAGAAAAACCTCAATATTAAAATACACAAATGCCCTTACTGTGGGTTGGTTCTTGATAGGCATGTTAATGCTGCAATAAATATATTACATAGAGGAATGATAAAAGTAGGGTTGGGATACACCGATTTGATGCCTGTTCGAGGTCTAGCACTGGATACACCTATGACTCAGGAAGCCCACGGCTTTAGCCGTGGGTAGTTCACCATTGCTAAGTTTCATCTGGAAAGACATGCTGGGGTGGCCGAGCGGCTAAGGCGGCAGACTCAAGATCTGCTGGCTCAGTGCCATCGTGGGTTCGAGTCCCTCCCCCAGCATATATAAATATTGCAGGGAGAGTATTGGGGTTTATATTAATTTATCGGGCAATATTGCAGAGTTGAACTATCTCTTGTTCACGTCAGACTGTGTAAAAACTCTTCTTCCTTTTACCCTTCTATATATTGATTTTATTTTTTTATAGTCATTTGTTTCATCAAATATGTGAGGCTTATAATCATACTATGCTGCTGCGGTTTACAGGCAGGTTGTCAGGTGCGCTGACTGGAACTTATAATCGTATTATGCTGCTGCAGCAGCTGCTGCAATCAATTCTTTGATTTCAATAATATTTATTGTCCTTTTGATATTATATGCCAGTACAGTAAAGCTCATCTCCGCGCCTACTTTATCTCTTCCCTTCATCAACATATATCCTTGATTGAAAGCTCTCTTTATCGTTCCGAATGGATGTTCCGATAGCCCTTGCCGCCTTTTCACTTTATCCATATTTTTTTCAACTCTGCATCTCATTTCCTCGTTGCTGTTGGATGTGACCAAAAGCAGAAAGTGGGAAGAATGGATACTCTTTATGCTTAAAGCAGTGGAAGAAACTTCAAGATACACACTTAACAAAGTATTGAGCATAATCAGATTGTTTGACGATACCAAAGAGAGAATGCAAAAAGAAGTACCGGAGGTTTACAGCTTCGAATTATTGGAGATTTTGTTTACACAGGTCTATTGCAAATACGCCTTTCTTGTAGAAAAAGGGATTGCATCCAGAAATACAGCGAGCAAGTATCTGAACAGATTGGTAGAAACCGGAATACTTGAAAAGGAAAAGGTAGGAAACGAGTTCATATTTAAAAATAAGGGGCTGTATGAGATATTTAAGACGTGATGAAATGCACAAAATAAAGAGATATCCAGGCACTCCGTCTAAAGAATGCACAGCCGCAGTGCATAATGGTCATAGACTGCACACAAAAAAGGCAAATCTGTGCAGGCCTGTGGTTGTATGCACAACGCTTGGGCATTACTACATGACTCTAAAATAGAAGGATGAATAGATTGTGAGAACGACATACCAAAGGGCTGGAGGAAGGGTGAACGTGACTGAACGTGAACGAAAATATTTTACAGAAATGTTTGTAATTAAGGCTTGACTATTCTTGTAAACAGCCGAAGGAGGGAATTGAACCCCCGGGAAGCGGATCTGCAATCCGCCACGTTACCACTCCGTCACCTCGGCACTGAAAATAATGATAAAAATAACAACCTCAATCATAGAAGCAGCTAAAGCCAACGCCTGTATTCTGGCATTTGTCTGTTGTTTTGTCCGTTTAAGGTGAAAAATCTACAGAGCCTTTTTCAAATCTTCATAGGTCTGGAGCCCCCTGAGCTGTTTGCCATTTATAATAAAATTGGGAACAGCAGAAACTCCGTAAGACTCTACAAGTTTCAAATTTTCCTCAAATCTCTCTCTGGCAGTGGTTTTGAGAAAAACGTCAATTTCGCTTCTGGATATTTCAAGTTCTTCCAGATAGCTGTAGAGTCTTGTAATATCACTTATATCAATCTTTCTGACCCAGTAGTCCTGGTAAACTCTGTCGTTGAACTCTTTGAATACCCCTCTGTCCCTTGCAAGCTCTGTGAGAAGGAGGGCAAGATGTGAGTTGCTGAACCTTTCTGGAATATTTATTTCCATATCGAACTGGAGTGCATATTTTTTTATCTCGCCTGCAATGACATCTATGTAATCCTCCTCAAAACCCATCTCTGGAAGTGTCATGCCTCCCTCAGGTATTTTCGGATGAATCTCGTATCCTATCCACTCAAGCTTAATGTCGTGCTTCCCCACCAGCATGTCCAGTGCCTTTTTACTCAGATAGCAGAATGGGCAGGAGTAATCCGAAAAAACGATGACTTTATTCATATTTTCCTTCGGGTCTTAATCAGATAAATAAACTTACTGCCCTCTTCATTCATACCTAAGAGCTCATCTCCATTATGCTTGACCCACGCTGGAATGTCTTTTTTTGTGCCCAGGTCAGTTGCTATAACCTTCAGGATTTTTCCTGCTTCCATTTTTGACAATGCATGTTTGACTCTAAAAATTGGCATGGGGCAAACCATGCCAGAAACATCCAGTACCTCATCAGCTTCTATCAACTCCATCACCATCAGAACGTGAGGACTGTGTCCGCCTTTTCAGCCTTCTCCAGTAGGAACCATGTTGCTCCAACTATATCTTCTGCCTCTGGTACAAGGTTCTCCCTGGTAACGCCAAAAATCGATGCGGCAAGGCTGCACACATACATCCTTACCTTTCCTGTAGCCTTCAGCGTCTTGATATTTTCGTAGATATCTGTGGAAAGCCCGGCTTCGGCCACTTTGGCTTTTACCATTTCATCGCTGCCTTCATGCTCCTGTGAGACCTTCAAATTCTCTGCACCGCCTTTAGTCAATATCTTTGCTGCCCAGTTTACGAAGAGCATATCAACCTCCATGTCAGAGGCAGTCCCGAGATAGGCAAAAGCCAGAGGCGTCAAAATTCTATCGTATGCATCTTCCCTTACAATTATTGCCAGTTTACTCATATCTTTACCTCCTATCGAACGAACATTCGTTCTGCAATATTATAATATTTAAATAACCTGTTAAAATAAACTTGAAATTATCTTCTTAGTGCCCTCCAGCAGGAATCAAGAGTTTCACCGACATAATTTAAAAGATTATCCTGAATAACACCGTCCAGCTTCAGGGTTATAAGCCTGATTGGAAGTCCCATTAAAGTTGCGGTTGCCAGCAGTGGGTCCATATCCCTTATTTCTCCCTTTACAATGGCATCCGCTACTATTTTAATAATATATTCGAAAGGTTCAGAGGAACAGATGGTGCGGTTGTCTCTCATGATTTCTCTGTGCTTTACATACAGGGCGTATTCCATAATATCTGGAAACTCATCGGTAAGCCTGTAAAATAATTCAATAATCCTCTTGAATTTCTCTTTAACATCTTTTTCATCGCCAAGTGCCTCTTTCAGATTTTTCATGAGAAACTGTAAAGTATCGGTATAGAGGTACTCTGCAATATCTTCTTTTCCGTTAAAATAGTGATATATTGCCCCTATGCTCAGTCCAGCCTCCCCCGAGATGTCACGAATGGAGGTGTTAAAATACCCCTTTCTTGTGAAAAGTCTCCGGGCGGTTTTGATTATTTTACTTTTTGTTTCTGTATCCATCTGAGACCTCATTTATCTTATCCGTGAGTAGCACAGAATATAACTTTTTATAAATGTTCGGGCAATTAAGAATAAAAAGATTATGTATGGCTATTAAATTATTCCGCCGGCATGAAGAGCCTGCCTGGCTTTCTCAGCTATATCTTCCGGTATTTCAACCTTCTTCTCCATATCCTTCATAGATAGATATATATCACCGAGGTCAATGCTCTTGTGATTCCTGCAAAGTGCAAATTCACTTGGAAAGTAAAAGCTCTTTTCAGGGAACTCCTTCTCCAGACCGTGCTTTAAACCTATTTCAGTGCACACAATAAACTCGCTACCAGCAGAGTGCCTTACAAAAGCAACCATACCTGTGGTATTGGAAATGAAGTCAGCCAGCTCGAGAACATCACCGCTGCACTGGGGGTGGGCAAGAATATCAGCTTTCGAATGCTCCTCCTTGGGTTTCTTAACTTCACCTGCAAGAATTCTGGTGTGTGGCGAGCAGTAGCCTTCTC
>BDTY01000084.1 GCA_002897955.1 archaeon BMS3Bbin15 | reverse complement strand
TCTTTTTCAGCCAAGGCTTAGTTTTCGCTTTTTTAAAATTAAACGGACGCTCTCTCGATTAATCGTTGCAAAACCTTTTTTATTCTTTAGTTCATAGGTCAACAACCTGATACTCCATCTTTTCCTACCCCTTGGTGCATCTGTACAAGCCATTGCGATAATGTCAGCTTCCTCTTTTTCTGTGTACTTCTTCGGTTGCCCTGGTCTAGGTTTATCTGTAAGGGCTCTTTGAAGTCCTTCTTCTCGATATCTTCTCTTGACGTTGGCAACAGTACCTTTATTTACTTCCAAGACCTCTGCAATTTCTTTACTTTCTTTGCCTTTGTTAGCTAAAAGCAGAATATTTGCTCTCCTTACCTCCCTGACACTCCGACTCCCTTTTTTAACAATTCTTCTCAAGGATTCAGTCTCATCCTGTTTTAAATTAATAGTAATTCGCTTCATACAAAAAATGATGACATCCAAATATATAAATATAGTGAAGAATTAGTCTGTCAGAGTACTAGTTGCCAGTGAACATTTTCGCAGAAAATAATAAAGAGATTAGCCTTGTAGGAGTATATATGGAGGAGTGAGTGTATATGGAAGAGGTTGATATAGACAAGTTGAGATCATCCTGCCCGGGTAGTACAGAGATAAAACGCCCTAAGCCAGAGTATGTGATATGCCCGAAGTGCAAGTCTGAAGTTGAAATCTGGAGTGATGAGGCTGAAGCAAAGTGTGAAGAGTGTGGAACTATTGTAAAGAAGACAAGAGATAATTTGTGTATCAACTGGTGTAAGTATGCAGAGGAATGTATTGGTAAGGAGAAGCTAAGTGCTCTCAAAGGCAGCAGATAATTACTGAATTTCTGAAGTTATATCCTTCAAATCTTTTAATAGTTCCCTGGCATGTTCTATTTTAATGTGGGGCATGAGTACGAGTCTTATCTCTCCCTGTCTTGTTCTTGATATTCTCCAGCCCTTTGCCTCAAGCTTTTCTGCAATCTGGTCCACCTTTGGATGGGTGAATACAAGTATATTCATTTCTGGCTTTATAGGCTGGAACTTAAGTTCCCTGAGTTTTGCATAGAGATAGAAGGTTATATTCATGCATTCTCTTACCACATCTTTATAGCCTTCTCTTCCCATGTATTTTATAACTGCAAGAGTGCTGGCTGCACCTGCTCCACTTCTGGTGCCCACTATTGTATACTGGTTCTTCTCAATCAGATATGGGGCTTTACTCTCCACAGCCTTGAGATATTCGCCATTTCTGAAAAGTATTCCTCCTGCAGGCACAGGAGCGAGACCCATCTTATGGGGGTCAATTGTCATAGAGTCTACGCCTTTCAGAGAGAAGTCAAATTGTCTTGCCGGATAGCCGAGTTCTTCAAGAAAAGGAATTACAAAACCTCCAAAAGCTGCATCCACATGAAGGTGGAGGTTCTCTTCAAGGGCAATTTCTGATAGAGAAGCAATATCATCTATGGTTCCGTATTCTGTGGTTCCTGCAATTCCTACAAGAGCAGAAGTATTTTTAGATAGCTTTCTTTTAACATCACCTATGTCGAGTGTTTTATCCTTTTTAACTCGTGCTATAACAAGCTTGAGCCCGAGTAGCTTTGCAGCCTTCTCAAAGGAAAAATGAGCTGTTTCCGGCAGGATTATCTCTCTTCCCTTGCTTGTTTCTCTCACAACCCACAGTGCCATGAGATTGGCTTCTGTGCCTCCACTCACTATAAAACCTTTTACATTTTCTCTACCCAGAAGTCTGCCAAGTTCTCTTATAGCAAGCTCTTCAATCTGTTTTGTGCCTCTGAATATGCCTGTGTCACCCAGGTTTGTCTCAATAAACTTAAGAAAAACCTCTGTGGCAATAGGATGAGGTGAGGTGCACATGGAGCTGAGAACTCTTCCAGAGCTATAGCTGGCATCTTTCCTGCTCAGGCTTTCCAGAAGCTTAAGAACCTCCTCTTTTTGCATAGCTTTTTCCATCCATAAATTAATATATATAAAAAAAGTTTTCTGTAGAAGAGGGCAAAGTCTCGTCTCTTTTAATCTTATACCTTATGCAATAACCTTACTCTCAAGCCTTCCAACTCTCTTGAGAATGTCTTCAATAATCTTCTCTCTGGCTTTGAATTCTGCAAAATCCTCTCTGAACTGAGCAACAGTTTCAGAAAGATTGTCTATTCTACCAGATAAATCATCTATCCTCCTGTTGGTCATATCGATTCTCGCAGTTTGAAGGTCGATTTTCTCAGAAAGTTCCTCTCTGACATTGTCTATTCTCTTATTGGTTTCATCAATTCTCGCAGTTTGAAGGTCGATTTTCTCAGTAAGCTCTTCTCTGACGTTGTCTATTCTCCTGTTAGTTTCCCTCATTTCCTTTCTAAGCTCTATAATCTGAGTATTTGTATCACCTATTCTAAGACTCATTTCTTCCATTCTTGATTCAATTTTTATCGTAATTTGCTTCAGTTCTCTTATTTCCGGAAGAAGTGCTTCTTTTATGGCATCAATAAGATTGTCTTTCATAGAAATAAATAAGTAACTTAACCTATAAAAAGATTAGGAGAGAAGAGAAAGGGTGAACTACCCACGACTAAATTCGTGGGCTTCCTGAGTCATAGGTGTATTTAGTGCTAGACCTCGAACAGGCATCAAATCGGTGTATCCCAACCCTATTTTTTTCAATCCTCTGTGTAATATATTTATTGCAGCATTAACATGTCTATCAAGAACCAACCCACAGTAAGGACATTTATGTGTTTTAAGACTAAGGTTTTTCTTGACTATCTTACCACACGATGAACATTCTTGAGACGTGTTTTTAGGATTTACAAAGGTTACTACTTTACCAGCCCATTCTGCCTTGTATGCAGTAAACGATTGTAACATATTCCATGACACATCTGATATGGATTTTGCTAAATGATGATTTCTAATCATGTTCTTTATCTTCAAATCTTCAAATGCAATAAAATCGTATTTCTCTACCAGCTTCTTGCTAAGGTTTTGATGAAAATCTGCCCTCTGCTGTCTGATATGTCTGTGAACTTTAGCTACTTTAATTCTCTGCTTGTTTCTATTACGAGAGCCTTTATCCTTTCGTGATAGCTTTCGCTGTTCTTTAGCCAGCTTGTGTTCTGATTGTAATAAGAACTTTGGAGGCTCTTTCTTTTCTTTATTACTCAATGCAACAAGTGGATTAATACCAACATCATTCCCCACTGCTGATTTTATTACTGTTTTTTCTGGTAATGAATCATCTATTTCAACAGAGAAAGAAGCGTACCAGATGTCTATATCCCTCTTTATCGTGCAGGTTTTAATCTTTCCTGTCATATTCCTATGAAGCTTAATATTTACCTTACCAATCTTTGATAACTCCAGCTTCTTACCCACTATTTTAAACCCTGTCTGTGGATAAGTAAAACTATTATATCGAGTATAGCTTTTGAAGCGTGGAAATCCAGGCTTTTCATGGTTTTTAAGGTGTCTGAAAAAGTTCTCAAAACTCTTATTAACTCTTCTCAAGACATCCTGCAACACCTGACTGTGAACAAGATGTAAATACTTATTTGTTTGTTTCTGCACAGGTAAAGCCTTACTTTGACTTTTCACTGTAATCCATTGCTTTGCTATAGGCAGCCTATAGAGTTCTGCCTGTAATTTCCTGCTACCAAGAGCATCATTATATAAATGCCTGCATGTATCCAGAGTAGCCTCTAATGCTACTCTCTGCTTTTTACTTGGATACAAACGATATCTATATGCTCTTAACATAATTTATCCACTCTTCCTGATATCTTTATTATCTTTATTAGTATATTAACTTTATGCTTATTTTCATCAGTAGATTAAAATTTACGATTCATTATGCAATTAGTTATAGATATTTGTTTATATTATCGCATTCATCCAACGACTAAAGTCGTTGGTTTTCTGCGATGTTTGTCATAAATATTAAAGCTCTGTAGGGTCACCATGTGGGCATCTCAGGTTTCAGCAGCTATCAGAGTGTTGGTCTCCTTTATCCCTTTAATTGACCTTATTTTATCAACTGTTTCATTTAATTCTCTCAAGCTGGAGGCTTCTATTATGGTTATTAAATCGTAATCTCCAAAAAGCTGGAGTACTTCTTTAACTTCTGACATTTCCTCAAGCCTTATCTTCATGTCTCCACTCTTCTCCGCCTCTCCCTTGATGAGACATATTCCTTTGACCATAATAATATTAGGGAAAAATTATTTAATAATGTTTTGTCAATTTAAGACAGGTGCAGAATATGAAGTTACCCTTTGACATGAAGAATATCAAACCCGGAGAATTTGCATATCTTACAAAGAGAAAGCTTGAAAATAAACAGAAAGAGATAGAAGGAGAGATTGTTGTCTGGAGAAAACAGGGAAATGAAGAAAGCGAGTTTGTAGTGAAGTGTCCCTTCTGCCTTGAAGAGAGCAGTGGAAAAACTGTATTCACAAAGCGTCCTTACAGGATAAGGTGTCCTGTCTGTAATAAAAGTATCACCCTGTCTAAACTGACAAAGAGTGCCAAGAAGAGGTGAATGTATGAGTATCGTTGAAAGAGGTGACACAGTTAAGATTCATTATGTTGGAAAATTGGTGGATGAAAGTGTCTTTGACACCTCTATGAGGGATGTGGCAAAAGAGGCGAGGATATACGACGACAGCAAAGATTATTCGCCTTTTGAATTTATTGTTGGCTCAGGTAAAGCGATAAAGGGAATAGATGAAGCTGTTATTGGAATGAAGAAGAATGAGGTTAAGGAAATTACAGTGCCTCCAGATAAGGCATATGGAATAACAGGAGAACATCCAATGGCAGGTAAGACTTTAGTTTTTAAGATTAAAATCATTGAAATATATAAACGATACGATGATGTAAGAGTGCCAATGTGAGTCAATAACCCCCGCTAAAGTAGGGGGCTTGTTCCATGAGGAATAAGAGCAATTGGTTGATTAGGAGGCATTGTGGAGAATGCAGAAGTTATTGGTAGAGTTCAAAAACACACCAGGGGCTCCTCCTAAAGTCCCCTGCTCTGTAAGTGAGGCATTAAACAGAGAGGAAACTCTCAGTGTGCCCTGCATAGTACTGGCTGATAACAACTCCGAAGAGGACCTACACTCTGGCAGGAGTAGACAGGACTTGCGAGTCCCTGTTATAAACATGCATAAGAAACCATGTTTACCTGTTCGTGCGAGAAACAGTGAGCAGGTTGAGCTACCTGCTGGTTTGGATTGGATTATAAATTTTTCTTATACAATTTTAACAGAGGTGAAATAGGACAATTCCTACCTTCTATTAAGAGAGAGGGTTTCATTGCCCAAAGGTCTATGATTACTATTTTGGTATGTGATGATGAGATAGTAACTCTACAGGGGCTTAAAAGGATTCTGGAAAGAGATAATTATAGAGTTTATGTTGCCAGTAATGGTAATGATGCCCTCGGAGTGATGGAAAGAGAAAAGGTGGATGTATTAGTAACAGATATAAAGCTACCCACCATGAATGGTTTTACTCTTCTCGAGAAAGTTAAAGAGAATTTTTCAGAAACAAAAGTTATTATGATAACAGGTTATTCCTGTATAGGGGATGCAGTATATGCTATAAAAAAAGGGGCAAGTGACTATATAACAAAACCCATATTTATCCCTGACCTTAAGAGTTCGATAAAGGCTGTGGTGGAGGAGGCTGCTCTTGAAAAGCTGGAGGGAATTGACCAAAAGCTTTCGGGTATGGGTGAAAATGTGTTCGATTCTCTCATAAGGGCAATTAACAATCCATTGAGGCGAGAAATCATCTATTTTATCTCTGAAGGTGAGGAAAGGAGCTTCTATTCCATCAGAAAGTACATTGGAATCCTGGACGCCTCTACACTTAGCTTCCACCTGAGGTGCCTCAAGGCCTATGGGCTGGTGTCTCAGAATAAGGATAGGGACTATTTCCTTATGGAGCTTGGAGAGAAGGCGGCTGCTCTTTTGAATATTATCAGGTAAACTCCTTTATTTTTGGCAGTATGCGCTTGTGTTTGCTCTCTGCAATTAGACTCAAAACTCTCCTTACTTCTTCTGGAGTAACATCAAGCTTCTTGACAATTTCTTCTTCAGGCAGTTCAAGCTCTATATGGTCATATAGTATAATGTCTATAGTTTTATAGTCGACTCCTATTTCAGCTTCATCTGTCTGCCCCACCCATAATCCCGCACTGGGAGGTTTCTCAATAAAGCTCTTTGGAAGCTCTATATGCTCAGCCAGAGCTTTAACCTGGGCCTTGTAGAGGCCCCCTATAGGCAAAAGGTCAACTCCGCCGTCACCATATTTTGTGAAGTAGCCCAGGAGAAGTTCGGTTTTGTTTCCTGTGCCAAGGACAAGAAGTTTTTTCATATTGGCTGCCATATAAAGCAGGCACATCCTTACCCTTGGCTTGAGGTTTGCAAGAGCAAAATTCCTATTACCAGGTTCGAAATCGCTAAAGGGAAAGGCTTTCTTAAAGCTGCTGAAAATACTGTTTATCTCTATAATACTGTTATCAACTCCCAGAGTTCTGGCAAGTTCGACAGCATCTTTGATATCCTGCTCTGAAGTTACTCCCCTCTCTGGCATGAGCATGACTTTCACATTTTTACTTCCCAGAGCTTCCACAGCGAGCTTTGCTGTCAGGGCAGAATCTATTCCACCACTCAGTCCGAGAACAGCACCTTCAACTCCAGCATTGCTGATTTCTTTTTTTATGAATTCCTGTATTTCCTGCTTCACCCTCAGGAGTTCCTCCTCACCTAAATTCAGATTAAACATACCATAAGCTTTATAATATCATACTTAAATTATTTACTAGAGGTAGAGTTTATGCTAGGCAGTTTCAAAAACGTGCTCAGAAGGATTCTGAGAGTTTTTAATAAGAGAAAAGTAATACAGCTTGGCTTTTATGGTCCTGTCAATGCAGGGAAGACCACTCTTGCCAATAAGATTGCAAAGGACTGGCTTGGAAAGGAAGTAGGTGATGTATCTGAAATTCCCCATGAAACCAGACAGGTGCAGAAAATTGAAAATGTGGAGGTATCAACAGGAAGCGGGAAGCTGTCTATGAATATTGTTGACATGCCAGGGATAGCTACTCAGGTTGACTATAAGAGATTCAAGGTATTTGGAATGAACGATGAGGAGGCAAAGACCAGAGCAAAAGAAGCTACAAAGGGTGTTATAGAAGCCATAAAGTGGCTGGATAATGTTGACGCAGTTCTGGTGGTTATGGATTCTACTGTAGACCCATATACTCAGGTTAATGTGACAATTATAGGCAATCTCGAAGCTAGAGGAATTCCCATGATTATTGTTGCTAACAAAACAGACATTAAAGATTCAAAACCTGATGCTATTGAGAGTGCCTTTCCCCAGCATCTGGTTGTTCCAATAAGTGCAGCTACCGGAAAGAACCTTGATGAGCTTTATAAAGCTATTGAAAATTACCTGACGTGAGGTGAGCAGATGGACCTTCAGCTAGATTTCGTTTCATCGGAAACCCTGGAAAGCAAGACAAAAATAGAAAAAATTAGTTTTATTATTGAGAAGATTAAAGAGAATGTGATTCTTATCCTTGAAGAAGCTCTCGACCCTATGGAAGAGGCAGAACTTATAGAGACAACAATGCGCGAGATTGATACTGAAGATTTTCACGGTATTGAATTTTACAGGATTGACCACGAAAGCAGTTTTAGAGATAAAATAGCAGGCTATATATCTGGAAGGAAGGCAGGCCTAACAATAGTTGGGCCCACAAGACTTATTGAAGCAATAAAACGAGGGCCTGACTATATATCAATGTTTGCAAAGCTTGATATACCGAAACCGAAGTCAAAAAAGAAGAAGTGAGAAAATGCCACACAAATGTACAAAATGCGGAAAGATTTACCAGGAAAATGATGAAAGAATCCTGAGAGGGTGCGAATGTGGTAACAGAATGTTTCTCTACTTTAGAAAGCTCACTCATGAAGAGGCAGAAGAAATAGAGAGAGATAGCAACGCAAAAAAGGTGAAAAGTGAGAGTTTAAGTAGAGTTATAAATGATATTGAAAAGGATGAAATATGGAATATCAAAGCTGGAGATGGGGTTTATAAAATAGATGTTGCCTCTCTTATGAGCAGAGAACCACTGATTGTCGAGGGTGATGAAGGTGAATATCTTGTCAGTCTTTCATCTCTCTTTGAACTTAAGAAGGGACTCAGGAAGTATATAGATATTATAAAAAAATGAATCAGAAAGATGTTCCAGGTCGGTTTGCCAACATTGTTTTCAATAGATAAACTTTAGTCTGACTTGATAATGAATATAAGAAAGGAAATCCGTGATACCTTCAAGTATATTCTTATTGGTTTAATTCTTGCTGCTGGCTTAAACTATGGCCTGGGCTATGTCCTGGGTGCTGACAAGCCGGTTATGGCAGTTGTTTCTGGTAGTATGGAGCCAACCCTGAATATAGGTGACCTGGTGATTATTAAAAAGGTTAATCCTGATAAAATTGAGGTTGGAAATATCGTTGTTTATCATGACCCCTACAAGAATATTCGTGTTGTACACAGAGTAGTTAAAATTGATAATATTGATGGCAAGCGCTACTTTATAACCAAGGGCGATAATAATCTAACAAATCCTCTTCCTGACCAGGATGTTGGTATTGCACCTTTGCTGGTGGGTAAGGAAATACGGGGAAAGGTTATACTAAGGATTCCGAAGCTGGGTCTTGTAAAGGTTTATTTCTCTGATATTGTAGCAAAGTACGGGATTGTAAAGGCAGCCAGTTTTCTTCTGTTATTGTTTATAGCCTTTGGAATACTGGAGGACTTTCTAAAGGATAAGAAAGTTAAAACACCTTCTAATAAATAGCTATCTGATTTTCCCTCCCAGACCTTTTAAGAACTCTTCAATATCCTTAAAGTTTGTATTGACGCCCTCAAGCCTGAGGGTTATACTTTTCATGCCTTCAGGCAGATTCTTGCCTCTGTAAATGTCAATAATCCTGCACTCTGCAAGACCTTCAAACATTTTTTTTAAAACCCTGCAGATTGTTTCTTCATCGGTAGTTTCAGAAAAGATAACAGAGTAATCCCTTTTTTCTCTGGGTAAATTGTTCAGCTTCCATTTTATAAGCTCCTCGTGGCCGAGAAGCTCGAGGTTTGATATTTTAATGGTAATTTTTTTCTTTCCTCTACCTAGAGTAACCATCTCTCCATCCACCTTTTTAACTGTTCCTACATGCACATTTCCCGAGTAGATATGCCTAAGTGCTACTTCTTTTCCCACACTTTCCTTTAATTTTAATAGCTCGTGATTAAGGGCCATTATAGCTTTGTCGCTTCTGCCCATAGAATCTTTAAGGTCACCGAGATGTCTGGCAGCAGCAACCATCTCCTTCACAAAGGCATCTTTGTCTTTCCTGTCTATAATATTGTTGAATTCAATTGCCCTGTCTATAAAAACTCTGCGAACCTTTTTAGCCTCAGGATTCAGCATCTGAATTCCTGCATATAGCCCGGGGTTTTGCCCAACAATTCTTGCTATAAGGTCTATCATGAGTTCGTAAATCGGCGAGGCAAATTTTCTTGTTTCCTTTACATCAATCTTCATTTCAGCAAGAGTAGAAGCAACACTCAGATAGGTGAAGTGAGTCAATCCCTGAACAACACTCATTATCCTATCATGTTCTTCAGGAGTTGTTATTATAACCCTTGCCTTTTTATCCTCGAGCCATTCTTTCAGCCAATCCATCCATTTCTCAGTTCTTACCGGTGTGACTATAAAAACAAGCCCTTCAAGACCTGTCACCCTGGGGCTGAACATAGGGTGAGTTCCTATTATCTCAACTTTCTTACCAGAATATTTCAGCATAGCTCTGCATGGTTCAACCTTAACGCTGGTGAAGTCCATCAGAAGTGAGCCCTCTCTCACATGAGGTGCAACTTCCTTTATCACATCAGGTGTGTTTTCTATACTGACCGAAATTATTACGACATCTGCCCATTCTGCAGCTTCTGTATTGCTACGTGTATATCCTACTCCAAGGCTTCTGGATACTTTTTTTCCGGTTTCTTTATTTCTACCTGTTATTAAAACTTCATTCCCTTCCTCTCTAAAAATTCTGGCAAACATACTACCAAATTCCCCTGTGCCTCCTATAACTGCAATCTTCGCCATGCTATTACTTATCAGAAATCAATAAAAAGTTTTACCTCTGTTATTCTCATGAAATTGTGTGTGAAGAAAAGCAATATTGTGCTCACGGGATTCATGGGAACAGGCAAGACTACTGTTGGAAAACTTCTTGCCAGAAGATTGAATTTGAAGCTGGTGGATACTGACAGGGAGATTGAAAAGAAGACAGGTATGGATATTTTTGATATATTTGATAAATATGGTGAGGAGAGATTCAGGGAGATTGAAACTGGAGTTGTGGAGGAAGTTGCCAAGCTCAATAACTGTGTGATTGTCACGGGTGGAGGTACTATATTGAAAAGGGAAAACATTGAAAGGCTGAGAAGAAATGGTGTAGTGGTATATCTCCATGCTGAGCCTGATGTTGTCTATAAAAGAGTTATTGGGGATAAAAGCAGGCCACTTCTTCAGAGCATCGAACCCCTGGAAAAAATTAAAGAGCTTATGAACATAAGAAAGCCTTTTTATGAAAACTGTGATATAAAGATTGACACCTCACGATTAACTGTAGAAGAAGTTGTAACTGAAACAATAAAAAAAATAAAATAATAAATAAAAATAAAATAATTCATTCAGAGTTCTGAAGCATTAACTTAAAACTGATAGCTTCTGTCGTTTCTTCTGTATGATTTCCTCTTATCCCTGCATGCCTTACATCTTTTTGGGTCACTAAAACCTTTTTCGGTAAAGAATTCCTGCTCTCCGGCAGTAAAAGTAAACTCTTCGCCACAGTCCTGACAGACCAATATTTTATCTTCCATTTTATTTTCACCTTTTTTTTTTAGAAATCTTGTTCCCTATATAGAGAATAAAGACTTCCTTTCCCCTATCATTACTTATCGTATATAAATATAACTGAAAGATGAGTTGTTAAGTTAATGTCACCTCATAGGTAAAAATGGAACTCTACATCTTATCAATACATTGCTTTTAAACTCAATCATAGCAAGAAGTTCCCTTGCGTAAGCTGGGGGTAGTTCACGTTTATCAGAAAGAGTCAATTCAGGAAGCTGCTTCTTGTTAGCAAACCATAGAATTGCCGTTAATCCTCTTCACACTAATTCCTCATAGGCTTTAATTGGTTTGTAGTCTACGTTAATAGTTTTGAAGTGTTCTTCTGCACATTTAATTTTTTGTTTTTCTGATGGTCTAATATTACCCATATCATCCACGAATTTGGTTTCTCTCACTAAGTACAGTTTCTTTCTCGCTTTACCCGATACATCTCTTTCTTCTAAAACTACAGCCCAGTCAGGGTTGTATTTTCCTATGGGTGTGTTCACAACAAACCATCTTGGAAGCTTGATAAATAGTTTTACCCTGTTATCTCCTTCAAGTTTCTCTGCGAAGGTCTTTTCTCCTTCTGAATCCCAAACCACTCCATCATAGATTGATTTATTTACGTTAATTACGTATTCTTTGTATGATTCTAAATTATCTTCGAATAGCTCCATTTTCCAAACGTCTTGAAGTTCCAGGTATTTCACTCCATTAATCAAGAAGTCCTTTAGTTTTTCTTTGATAATTAATGTTATTGATTGAATAAACTCTTTTGGATTCTTGAATATGAAATACATATTTTTTATTTTGGATAATATCTCATATACTGTATTTCTTGTTAGATTTGTTTCTTGGCTGATATGTTCAATTAGATTGGGAATTGGATATTCTTTGTCCAGCTCTTCAGATTCATCACCGACAAATTCTGTTTGTATCCCTTTTTCATTTAGTGATAGAGATACCTTTTCAATCTTTATTCTGATTTTATCAATTGAGATTTCATTGATTTGTTTTACACATTCATCAACAAGAGTTTTTGTATCTACATTAACAGCGTATTTGGTTTTCTTTGATATCTTCTTCCATAGTTCTTTAAACTCTGGAGTTAATTTGAAGTCTTTTTTCAGTTTTAGCGCTCTCCTGTTTCTTGCGTTGGCTGGTTTTGGCGGAGCAACCATAATACCATATTCATCAACATATTCTTGTTGAAGCTTTGATACATATCCAGCATAACTTTCATTAGCAACTACTGTTAGTATGTTGAAGTCAAGGCCGTTAATTCTATCTCCATCCTGGTTTACTGGAAGTCTCACTCCTCTTCCTATTTCCTGTCTTTTTTTCATTTCAGACACTGTCTCGTTTAGAGTACAGATATTAAATACATTTGGATTATCCCATCCTTCTCGCAGTGCAGAGTGTGAGAAGATGAATGATGTGGGCTCATCAAATGAGAGAAGTCTTTCTTTGTCTTTCATAATGAGGTCAAATGCTTCTTTATCCCTCTCCATTCCAGACTCGCTTTTATAGTTGGAGAAGTAGCCATTATGTACTGTATTGACATCAAGATTCTTGTAGTTTGGAAATTTCTTCTTTATTTTATTAAATTCTTCAATGAATGTTTTCCTGATGAATCCATCTTCCTCTGTGTAGTTTGCAACTCTATCAATAAAGAATAATGAAAGCACTTTGATATTTTCTTCTTTTAATCTGGCTTGTTTTCTGAAGTGTTCCTCAATAGTCTGCTGAATCTGTGTTCTCATTAACTCTTGTCTATCTCCACCCAATTCTTGACCTTTGTTAACAGTTGCACCATTTGAAAATTCTACTAAGCCGTATCTTGCATCTATCTTAGTGATTTTTATATCTTTGTAGTCTTCAGATTTGGTCTTTTCATATAGGTCATCTCCCCCTCTTACTGTTATTGATGCTAGTTTTTGGCCCGTTTTCTGTTTCTTGAACACTTGTAGCTTTGCTTTGATACCTTTTGCGTCTGCAATAATATCTAAACAACGAATTAACGCTGCATTGAAATCCTCATCCTTTACTACTGAAAGCACTTCTATTTTCTTTACTAGATTTTTATTATATGCATCAATGGGCGATAACCTATACACAAGATTAAAGATAGATTTATGCGTAGCAGAATACCTCAATTTCATTAATGGATTCAATTTTTTCATGGCTTCTTGAGCTTTTTCAGTCTCCATGTTTTGAGGCTCATCAAGAATCAAGATAGGTTTAGTTAGACTGACAAGATCAATAGGTTTTTGGCCACTCAATTGATCAATATTCAAATTCATAATATTAGTATCTTTATTGAAGGAATTTATAGTCATTACCATGATTTCTACATTGTTATTTCTTGAGAATTGCCTGATTCTTGATAATTTGCTAGAATCATACTCATAGAAGTTATATGACACATTATCATACAATTGTTTGAAATGTTGCTTGGTAATCTGTAAAGATTTCAGAACTCCTTCTCTGATAGCAACTGAAGGCACAATAATGATGAATTTCTGAAAGCCATATTTCCTGTTTAACATTAGAATTGTTCTCAAGTAGACATAGGTCTTTCCTGTTCCTGTCTCCATCTCAATCGTGAAATCCATGCCTTCCAGTTTTTCATTAGTCTTGATATTGTTTTGTGTTTGGACTTCTTTGAGATTCTCGAATATTTTCTTCTCACCAATATTAAGTTCATTTGGAATAACTCCATTCTCTGCTATAAATGGCAAGGATTTACTGTTCTTTCTTTGTCCTTTAAAGATATCAATTATTGCATTAATAGCTTCAAGTTGGAAGTCAAGGTTGCTATCGAACTTAAACTTCATTGTTCAATTCCCCTGGCTCTACGATTCAGATTAATGAAATATTGTTTGAATACCTCGTATGTCATTTTTGTCCTGACTTCTTTTGTAATCCCTTTTTTTTCATCAATATCCTTGACTTTTATCAACAAAAATTGCTCTCTTGAAGCTTCATAATAATCTGGGCAAGGAGACCACCCATTTCAATGGGTGGAGGAATTGCCCTGTTTCACCTTCAAAAACGATATATGCTTTAACAACAATTTAAAGATTGTGAATAGTGATGGGAAAGCCTCGCTGGTTATTGCTATCAAATCGGCTCTGGTGCGGGAATTTTTCAAGGTTTCACCAACCCAAAATTTTTTCCCAGCTTAACAGAGCAGGAGTTGCTGTAAACCAGCTCTTCCGTCCAAATGACAAGGTCCTCAGTGGTGCTGCCCACTCTATAATAAACCTCCGATGGAAAGCTCCCTGCATTAGCGGGAGTAGTTTATATTACTTTTGTACCGGCATATGCCAACAGTGCCGCACCAGTATATTTATTTATAAGAAGTCTCTTTATCTTCTGCTTTTTTGGGATATTTTCTTTATATTCAATACTTTTTAGCCCGGAAATTATACTATCTGCATTATCCTGCCATGATACTTTGAGCATAGTCTCTCTTGCCGCTCTGCCCAGTCTTATTCTTAGCTCACTGTCTTCTATGAGCAGAGATGCCTTTTCTGCAAGTTCTATTTCATTCAGGGATTCTGATATAAAGAGGCAGTTTTCTCCATCCCTGTAATAACTGTGTTCAATAATGTCATCTTTACTTACAAGAACCGCAAGCTCTGATGCCATAGCTTCCATGGTAACAAAAGCCTGGGTTTCATGCAGAGAAGGAAACAGGAATATATCAGCCATTGAGTAGTAGTCAGGTGTTTTATCCCACTCCACCCAGTCTGTGAAGATTATATTGGCATCTGGAGCAATCTTTCCTGCAAGAGCTTTGTAACCTTTAAGTCTGGCACCCCCTCCTGCAAAAACAAAATAAGCCTCAGGATGTCTTTCAGCTATCAGAGGTACTGCCCTTATTATCGTTTCAACATTTTTCTCATGAGACATTCTACCTAGGTAGAGGAGTACCGGAGATTTTTCAGGTATTCCAAACTTTTCTTTCAGCTCTGTTTTATTCCCCTGTCTGAATTTATCGGTATCTACCGCAAACGGCGCAAAGACTATCTTATGCTCCTCAACGCCGAGCTTTTTCAGCTTCAAGTAGAATCTCGAAGTTGCCACAAAGAATATGTCCACTGCCGTATAGTGCTTTTTCACTATTTTCTCTATAATGGAGGAAAACTGCCTGTCAGGAACAAAGCGTCTTTCTCTGAGCTTGAAAGCCTGGGTGAGCATGCCTGCCTCGTCATGGTGGCAGAATACTGCCAGAGGCTTATTCATAAATCTTGCCAGATTTATAGCTGAACTCCCCAGAGGAGCCAGGTCATGGACAAAGACAATATCGCTATTTTTAATAGCTCTTGCCACCCTTGTTCCCGGAATTGCAGGATAGTAGTTTGCCATCTCTATTGGTATATATCTCGTCAGAATAACATTAATATCCGAAGACAGAGCATTTTTATCTCTACTGAATGCCGGAGCCACCAGAGTAATTTCATAATGCTCTTTCAGATATGGTAAAATTGACCTCAAAAAGGTTAACACGCCATCTTTCTTTGGCGGATAAGTATCGGCAACGATACATAGCTTTTTCATAACCTCACATCCTCAAAATCTCTTGTTTTTCCAAGGAGCAATAAGGAAAGGTAATTTAATGTATGGTGGGTTAAGAACTTCTGGTGGCCTGCTCTCAGCCTTCTTGCCGAGGTATAAACTCTCAGCTTTGAATTGAATTCCAGCTCACCAATTTTTTTAATTCTTCTCCCCAGTTCAACGTCTTCCGCAGATTTTAATTTTGTATTGAACCCACCTACTTTTTTTATTGCTTCTCTCTTTACAGCAAAATTCTGACCCGAGATATTGGGTAATCCAATTAAATGATTGAGTTGTAAAAAATAGGTGAAAGCATATTTTGAAGCAGCCTCTTCAATGGCATAGCCGTCCAGGAGATAAACTGGACCATATACACCCATGTTATTGCCATTGAGGCTCTCTCTTATATTTTCAATCCAGTCCTCAGCAACTACTGTATCAGCATCAGTATAAGCAACTATTTCCCCCGTAGCCTCCAGAAAACCACGCTGTCTTGCTATGGCCACGCCCTTCCTATCTTCTCTCACGACTTTATCTGCATATAGTTCTGCAATCTCACCTGTGCTGTCTGTGCTCTTATTGTCCACCACTATAATCTCGACTTTACTATCTTTCTGCTCCTCAATAGCTACAAGGCAGTCTTCAATATACTTCTCCTCATTATAAGCTGGAATAACTACTGATACCTTCACATTATCACTCCGCACTGGGTTGCAACAAGAAACTGCAGGATTCTCCCTCTTCAAGAATATTTTTTACAGAACGAGGATACATCATCACCCAGCCTATCACATTAATCACAGCATCATGTATGAATAGAAAGTATATAAATTTTATCATCTTATATAGTTTTGTACAATTTATGAGCAATCATCCTGAACATATCTGAACCCAAGCTTCAGGGAAAGTTCTGCTCTCGCCAGTTCTTTTCCCAGATAAGCGGCATGTGATAACCGGGTAACCCACCCATTTTTTATAATCGTCCGGTAAATACTTGCTGAATCTTTGCCCTCAATAACATGTTGAAGCTTGTTGTCGTAGGAATAATGCTCTACCATAATAATTCCACTCTCCCTGTCTGGAACAATAACAAAATAACCTTTTTTATCCAATTCAAGTTTTGCAGGCTGTTTTGCCTGAACAACCGGAACATTTGAAATCTGAACATTCATGGTTTTCTCTGTACATTCCTCACTGCTACAGGATGAATCGAACTCCTCAGAGAGCTCCTTAAGTTTTTTTACAACAGTTGCCGCATCTTTGCATCCTATCATATTAACAACCTTTATCTGCTTCCTGAAGGCTTCAACCTCCTTTTGAGTCACGTTTTTTAAAATGGGATGTTTTCCATGCGAACCTATCACTCTCATATTTTCGTCAACACCGTTTTCCCCCAGAGCCAGAAGTGTATTTCCACTATAATGACCCTCTGGCTCTTCTCCAGCCAGAATAAGAAAACGAATTGTGGGGTTGGTTATGGTGTTCTTTATCAGCTTGTCTATACCCGTGTTTTCTGTCTCTGTCTTTCCAACTATACAGAGTTCTTCTGGTCTTATACCTGCAAGCTCTTCTGCAAGTTCTGCACTGGCAAGAGTGGAAACTGAAACAGGACAGCCAGAACCATGGCAGAAAGAAAAGTACTCTCCGGGTACAGTAGGCCAATGCTCTTTAACTTTAAAAGTAAAGCTTAATTGAGTTTCCGCAACTTCTGGAAAGGCCTGATGAAAAATATTCTCAGCCGTTGCCGAGATACACTTTTCGCATCCAAGGCAGGTATATTCCATTGACTCAATCTGCTCCAGCCAGGGCTCTATATTTTTAAGCAGATGCAGGGAATCTTCTGTCTGAAGTAATGAAAGAGAAACCTGCAGATTTTCCAGAGTCTGCTTCATGCATCCACATTTTCTACATTTCGCCAGCTTCATACCTTTCTGCAGTTCAGACTGAATCTCGCCAATTGGATTCATCACTGGCATTTTCCTGTCTCCTCAGATAACAATTTCACTAACATCTTGTGCATATAATGTAGATAAAGAAAGGAATGAATGATAAAAATGACACACATTTATATCAGAATGCTTTACAGATAAATCGATTTAATATAACAGGATTAACAAAGAGATTGATTTGATGACATAATACTTTACAAAATGAAGTAAAAAACTATTATTACAATACTGTACAATATACTTTATATGAGCGACTCAACCAATAATACGAAAAAAAAGGGCAAGAATGGCCTGTTCGCAGGTGGTATGATTTTAATTTTTGTGATAGGCATTTTTGCAGGATTTATGGTGGGTGAATTTACACACACAAAATCCAGAACGCAAGCGCAGGAGCTGGCTACTACAGCGCAACCTTATCGACTATCTCTTGTTGAGATTATGGACGTGTCTTATAATAAGGCTATAGGTGCACAGCCTAAGTTCTATGTTGTCGGAGCCAATGGTGACCTGGAGTCCTCAGCAAACATAACTTTTCCGGCACACAGAAGTATAGTACTCACCATAACCTCCTATGATATGGGTAATGCTCCCACAGCAGCCCAATATGCAAAGGTCAGCGGTACTGTAAATAATCAGATGACTCTTATCAATGGAACTATAGCATCGGGAGACAATACAAGCCAGATATGGAAAACAACAGTATCTTCAGTACCAGTTTCTGACATACTCCATACATTTACTATTCCATCACTGCACATAAATATCCCGGTGGTTGCAGGGTTCACAGAAACCATGGTTATTTCCCCAATAAGCAAAACCGGTTCTTACCACTGGCAATGTGAATCTGCCTGTGGCAGCGGAAAAAGTGGCTGGGAAGGTGCAATGGCAGCTCCTGGCTGGATGATGGGCACTGTGAATGTCGTTTAAAATTCCTTTCTTTTTTTATTTTTTTAATTCATTAATATAGCTTTTAAGCTCATTCATTTTAGGGGCCAGAGAAACAGCAAGATTATCATATCTTTCAAAATCTATGCTAGTTCTGAGATTATTAAAAATTTCTCCTTTGAATTTGCCATAATACAGCGGTAATTCTGGCACTGTTTCCATAACGCTTTTCATGAGTGTTTCTTCAGGAAGAAATCTTGTCACAATACCAGACTCTTCTATTTTAAATGCTTTGTTACTGAGCATCTTCAAATAATCTCGTCCATATATTGCAGAAAATATTCCCGGTGTTCCTATGAAATGTGGCAGATTATACCATATTCCAGGAAAACCCACTGTCACTTCATTCCTCGAAAGTACAAAGTCTGATAGTAATATCAACTCCAGACCTGCATCAAATGCAGGGCCATTTACAACAGAAATTACCGGTTTTCTGATAGATAACAGTGTTGTGGCAATACTATGCCCAATGTTTAATATATCCCTGTATTTTTCTGCAGATTCAAAGCAGCTTTCACATATATCCACTCCTGTGGAAAATACTGTCTCTGTGCCTGTTATCACAATTGCATTAATAGTGCTGTCATTTACGGCAATACTCAGAGCACCAAGCAGCTCAGAAAGGAGTTCTACATCCATTCCATTATCTGTTCCATTGTCCAGTGCTATTATACCTACTCTATTTTCCGCCCAGAACTGAACTTTGCTGAACTCCACCTGCGAGTTATCATGAGTTTCTTCCAACATATCACCACATAATCTACTGCTCTTTCAAATGCTTCTGTGGCACACCCAGAACATGGGAGTATATGAATAATATTGCTGAGAGCAGTAAAAGGTTAAGTCCCAGGAATATACCGTAGATATTGTAGCTTGCCCTAATCGCTGCATAATAACTGATAGGTAAAACCAGAAATATTTGCAATATCAAAAATGCGATAATCATCATCCTGGCACGGTTATAGAATGTTTCATAACTTTCCATTTTATGCTTCACCTCTTATCTCTTTTCTCAACAAATCGACTCTTTTTAGAAAATCAAACAAAATTGCCGTAACAAATACTATGACTCCTGATAAAAATAGGATTATTACCAGAGAAAGATAGCTGAATTTTGATAATATTCCTGAAGAGTATCTGAACAGTTGTGCAATTGCCACTGTGTCCACTGTAACCAATAAGAAATAAAATGAAAAAAGGAAAAATGCCGGATGGGTTTTCATACAGGTGGCACCTCTTTAGATTTCTTAATCTTCTGGTATCTGAAGTGGAATAGATATGCTATCACAAAGTCAATTATTAGTATTCCAAACATTATTGGTGCCCATACTGTCGGCGAAACAGGTATCCCTGGCTGTAAATATGCCCATGCTGTATAAATTACAAGGTAGATTAAGTTTGTTGTTCCTATTGCTATGAAAAAAGGTCTATCTCTCATAGCTCTACTCTTATTTCTATCCAGAAATGGAACAGCCAGCAAGAAGATTACCAATCCCATAAGCAGATATACAATATGATAACTTATTGGATTAAAATCTACCACCTTATAATATGCTGCCAGGTACCACTCCGGCATAGGCAATATTTTTATAGGTGACCCTGCCGGTGGTCCCAGAGTAAGCGGTTGAAGCGCAGACCATATAAGTACAACTCCCCACAAAAGTAAAGAGACAGCAAGTGAATAGGCAAGATATACAGGAAACCATGGGATACTTCTCTGGCTGGCGTCATCTTCTTCAGCACCTACAGGAGGTGCAATCTCATTCTGCTCAAATAGATACATATGCAGTCCAAAGAGTATCAATAATATTGCAGGAAGTAACACAACATGGAATGTCAGAATTCTGGGGAATTCAGATGCCAGTGTACCGTTACCAGCAAATATTGATGCCAGCAGTGGGCCAATCCCAGGTATAACTTTAGCAAGCCCAATTCCAACATCTGTTGCGTCTGCCGATACTTCTGTATATGGGAGGAAATATCCTGTAAACCCCATCACTAATACAATAACAGACATCACTATTCCAATTATCCATGTCAGTTCTCTTGGCTTCTTGTAATTTCCTAAATAATAGTTTCTGAAAAAATGCACAAATACAATAAATATCATTGCATAAGCCATATACTGATGCGAGGTCAATATCAAATTTCCATAGGAAACCTTTGTGAGTATGTATTTGGTGCTCAAATATGCAGTGGCCTTCCCAGGCTGATAATAGAGCATCAAAAATATGCCTGTAGCTATAAGATATATAAAGGCTGCACCCAGAAATCCTCCTGTCCAATAACTCACATTCAATGCATAATCTGGCATGCCTCTTAGTGGAATATCAGATATATGTGCTCTGGAATCAATCCATTTCCATATCGTATCTCCTATTTCCATAACCACTTTCACCTTCTTCCTTATAGAACTTTTACAATTGTCTTATTCGTTGTAGGTGGACTACCACCCTTGAGGTCATCTTTGTGTCCGTATATCACCGGCTTGAACATCTTTGTAGCTCTGTAGGTATCGCTAGCTATGTCATAGGTTAGGAGAACCATTGGTTGTGGCAGTACGGTCGGACCGGTTATAATTTTTGCCCTATCAAATGGGTCATAAGTACTGCCATGACATGCGCAGAAAATATAACCTCCATGCTCCGGTGAGCCAGGTGGATAATATTTAATGCTTGGAGGTATACATCCCAGATGCTCACATATGGCGCTGTATGCCACAACAGAGTTTTTCGGCCCCACACCCCCCGGTACATTTTTGTCCAGATTCAAAAGAAAATTCGGTTCATTTAAAAGTGGATACTCAAAAAGCACTATTTTAGGAGTATTCGGAAGTATATCGCTGGTATGTATGGGTGTTCCATCAGGCTTTACCAGTGTCAGAGTGGGAAAACCCTTTACTCCCACCGAGCGTGGAATTAAATATGATAAAGACGGCACAAAACCAGCAAATGCAACCACTGCCGAACCGATGCTCACCATCTTCAAAAACTTTCTTTTTGATTCATCTATTTTTTCGTCATTCAAAAAGATACACCTCATACAGGACGTTATCATCTAAATCCAGCTAAAATATGCCAATTTAGATTAATAGCAGGAAAATCAACGTAGCTAGCATCTGAAGCGGTTACTCATATAATCTTTTACTTCATTTTGTAAAATATTATATTATAAAAATTAGCTTATTTACTATTCTGTAGGTACTGAATTGGCTTATCTGTAAAAAATAATTGTGTGAAAATATTCCTTTCTGATAGCTTTCGTTTTTCTGTAACAGGAAACTGAAGTTCTTTCCTGAAGCTCTATCAATTCCGTTATATATTTATATCTTCAGCCCTTTAATTCTAATCCATGGAGCCTTTACTGATTATCCCTTTTATTGTTAGCCTTGCCACAGCCTATTTTCTTATTCCATGGTGGATTAAAGCTGCCCACCACATAGACCTTGTGGGTAAGGATATGAATAAGTACGAAAAGCCGCCTGTGGCTGAGATGGGTGGTATAGCAGTTGTGAGTGCCTTTGTTGCAGGGGTTCTGGCATATATAGGGCTGAGCACATTTTATTTTCATCAGAGCAGTTTCTTAATATACCTCCTTGCCGCTCTCAGCACAGTGCTGATAATAACAATAATAGGCATGCTGGATGATTTGCTTGGATGGAAAATGGGCTTGAAGCAGTGGCAGAAACCTCTTTTAACTCTTGTTGCGGCTCTGCCTATGATGGTTGTGAATGCCGGACAGAGTGGTATGGTTCTTCCCTTTATCGGAGGGGTGAACCTTGGCTTACTTTACCCACTTTTTGTTATCCCTCTGGGTATAGCCGGTGCTGCAAATGGCTTCAATATGCTCGCAGGCTACAATGGCCTTGAAGCAGGAATGGGAATTATTATTTTATCAACCCTGGGCATAGCCGCATTTATAGCAAAAGCTTCCTGGGTGGCAATGCTTGCCTTTATAATGGTGTTTGCCCTGATAGCTTTCCTGCGCTACAACTGGTTTCCAGCCAGAATTTTCCCGGGAGATACTCTCACCTACAGCGTGGGGGCGTTGATTGCTGTTGTGGCCATCCTAGGAAATATAGAGAAGCTTGCTGTGGTTCTTTTCATTCCCTATTTCCTGGACTTTATACTACCTATACGGAGTAAGTTTAAAACAGAGGCCTTTGCCTTACCAAATCACGATAATAGCCTTGAGATGCCCTATGGGGAAAATATTCGAGGGATATACGATACCACACATCTGGGGCTTTACCTCTTGAAAAAAATAAAAAATAAAGTTTATGAAAAGGATATTGTACTTTTAATAATTGGGCTTGAATTTTTTATTGCCATATTAGGCTATTGGGTGGTACAGGGATGATTAATGTAGCTGTCATAGGAACAGGAAATATGGGTCGAAATCACGTCAGAGTTTATTCGGAGATAGATGATGTAAATCTGGTAGCTGTTTCCGACATAAATGAGAATACCGGGAAAAAAATTTCTCAGAAATTTAAATGCCAATACTACAAAGACTACAAAGAAATGATATCTAAGGAGAAGATTGATGCAGTATCAATAGCTGTACCCACAGGACATCATGAGGGTGTGGCCCTGGAATGTCTAAAACATAATATCCATGTTCTAATAGAAAAGCCCATTACTGATACCATAGACAAGGGTGAAAGATTATGGCAAAAAGCCAGGGAATATGGAGTCCTATTGATGGTTGGACATATTGAGAGGTATAACCCTGCTGTTATTGCCCTTAAAAAGATTATGGATGAAGGGCGATTAGGGAAAATAATATCCATTGTTGCAAAGAGAGTCGGAGTATTTCCTCCACAAATAAAGGATGCAAATGTAATCCTGGACTTAGGAATCCATGACCTTGACCTCTTTAATTACATGCTGGGAAAAGAACCCAGAGAAGTTTACACCAAAGGAGGTACGGCCTTAGGAAGTGAAAGGGAAGACCATGCCTTAATAATGCTGGATTATGGTGATGTTTCATGTTTTGCCCAGACAAACTGGATTACTCCGGTAAAAATCCGTAATCTGGCAGTCACAGGCACAAAGGGTTATGCTGAACTGAATTATATAACCCAGGAATTGAATATTTTTGAAAGCGTATATGAGAAGACCCATGATTCCTTCGGGGATTTCATATTGGAGTTTGGAACTCCAAATGAGATCAAGCTGAGTGTGAAAAAGGAAGAGCCTCTAAAGCTGGAAATAAAAAATTTCATTAATGCAGTTCAGGGAAAATCTGCCCCCCTTGTCACAGGAGATGATGGAATAAAGGCACTGAAAATTGCATTGAAATCGATAGAATCTTATAGGAAGGGATATCCAATCACCTTGGGATGAAGATGAAAATGAAAAGAATACTGGTAACTGGCGCAGGGGGCTCGGCGGGACACAATTTTATCAATTCCTTGAGACTAGCTTATGAATCCTTTTATGTTGTAGGTGGTGATGCAAACAGGTGGCACCTAGAACTTTCCAATGCTGATTACACCTATCTTATTCCCCCCGCTAATGAGGTTGCTGGATATATTGAAGCCTTAAATAAAATTATAAAAAAAGAAAAAATTGAGTTTGTCCATCCTCAGCCAGATATAGAAGTGGCTGTAATCTCAGAGAAACGGGATGAAATAGATGCATTGACCTATCTTCCTGATAAAAAGACTATAAGAATCTGCCAAAACAAAATGAAGCTCAATGAAGTTCTGAAAAAGAACGGGGTGGCAGTTCCAGCATCTTTTTTGATACTAAAGGAGAAAGACCTGAAAAAGGCGGTCCCACATCTTCTTGAAAGGTTTCCTGAAAAGGTCTGGTTAAGGGCAATTAAAGGTGCTGGTGCCAGGGCCAGCCTGCCAGTCAGGAAGGTATCCCAGGCAGAGATGTGGATTAATTACTGGGATAATTTTAAAGGGATTGGATATGGGGATTTTATGATGTCTGAATATCTTCCAGGGGGGGAGTTTGCCTTTCAGAGTCTCTGGAAGAATGGAGAACTTATTACTTCACAGGCCAGAGAACGATTGGAATATGTATTTGGCTACCTGACACCAAGTGGCCAGACCTCCAGCCCAGCCGTGGCCAGAACTGTCCACAGGGATGATGTAAATAAAGTTGCTACAGATGCCGTTCTTGCAGTTGACCCTGGGGCTACTGGTGTTTTCTGTGTTGACTTAAAGGAGAATTCTGCAGGAGTTCCATGTGTAACTGAAA
>BDTY01000083.1 GCA_002897955.1 archaeon BMS3Bbin15 | reverse complement strand
ACTGCATACAAGGCAGAATGGGCCGGTAAAGTAGTAACTTTTGTAAATCCTAAAAACACGTCTCAAGAATGCTCCTCGTGTGGTAAAATAGTCAAGAAAATCCTTAATATTAAAATACATAACTGTCCTTACTGTGGGTTGATTCTTGATAGACATGTTAATGCTGCCATAAATATATTACATAGAGGAATGATAAAAGTAGGGTTGGGATACACCGATTTGATGCCTGTTCGAGGTCTAGCACAAGTTCCACCGATGACTCAGGAAGCCCACGAATTTAGAGACTGTCCCGTAATCAAAAATACTACAAGAAATAAGCTAAATTTAGCCTTTATTGTCTAAAATAAGCAGTCTTTATATTACTGGGAGTAATTGTCGGACAGCCTCTTTAGTCGTGGGTAGTTCACCATAACAATTAATAAGTATCTTTGTTGGATTATAAAAAAATGATGAAAGATAGATTCAAAAGGGGTGAGGAAGCTTCACTCATTGGAGTTGCTGGAAATTTAGTCCTGACTGCACTGAAGCTTTTTATAGGTATTGTTTCGGGAAGTACTGCTGTTATGGCTGATGCCATTCATACATTCTCTGACGTACTTGTATCCATTATTACATTTATAGGTATAAGAATAAGTAAAAAACCAGCCGATGAAGAACATCCCTATGGGCATTATGATGCTGAAGCAATAGCAGGCCTGTTTTCGAGTATAGCTCTTGTGCTGTTGGGTTTTGAATTAATTAAATATGCATACATAGCTTTCTTAAACCCGGCACATGAGATTAAATATACTGCTATCTATGCAGTTATATTAACTTTTATTATTAAGGAGCCTATGGCAAGATATACACTCAGAGTTGCGCGGGAGATTAAAAGTCCTGCTCTGGAGGCTGATGGCCAGAACCATAGAAGTGATATATATTCTTCTATTGCCGTTCTTGCAGCTATAGTAGGAAGCTTTCTTGGATTCACCTTCCTTGACCCTATCGTCGGTATAGCAATTGCTATTATAATCTTATGGATTGGAATAAAGATAGGAATGAGAAATATAAATATACTTATGGGCAGGGTTCCCTCTGGAAAATTTGTTAAACTCATTGAAAGCAGGGCAAAGTCCATTAAAGGCGTAGCGTATGTACACAAGGTGAAAGTGCACAGTCTTGGAGCTTTTATGAATGTTGAACTTCATGTTTGCGTTTCAGAGGATATATCTCTTGCCGATGCTCACGGAATAGCTCATATGGTTCAGAAGGAGATAGTTGCAAGCATACCGGAAGTTGTTTCTGCTCTTGTTCATGTTGAGCCTCTTGATAGACACCATAGAGAGATGCACCATGGAGGTAAATGACACTTTTTCTGTGCTCCTGCAAAATTATTATACCTTATTGATACAAAGTTAAGTTATGCGTTTTGCACATATTGCTGATACTCACCTTGGTTATAGACAGTACAACCTTGATGAGAGAGAGGAGGATTTCTACAGAGCCTTTGAAGAGGCAGTTGAAGTCATAATAGAGGAGAAGCTTGATTTTGTTCTTCACAGTGGAGACCTCTTTGATGAACCCAGGCCGCCTATCAAGGCTCTCGTGAGGGTTAAAAAAGTTCTTGAGAGGCTGAAGAGTCATGGAATACCATTTATATGTATTGCAGGTAATCATGATATACTGATGAGGAGCGGTGCTGTACCACCCCAGAAGGTTTTTTCAAATATTGAGCTTCTTACACCCAGAAAGCCCTATATTGAGTATGAAGGCATATTTATTGCTGGACTGCCATACTTCTCAAAGATTCACAGAAATAATATGAAGAACATGCTGGAAAAGCTCTATGAAAAAGCAAAAGATTATGATAAAAGTATTCTCCTTCTCCATCAGGGAATAGACAAATATTTCAATCTTGACTTTGAGCTTAAACTTCAGGATTTACCTGATAATTTTAACTATTATGCTCTCGGTCATATTCACAAGAGGATTGTTGATACTCTTCCTTCAGGAGCTATAGCTGCATATCCTGGCTCGACTGAAATATGGCGCATGGATGAGCTTGAAGAGTTTAGGAAACATGGTAAGGGTTTCTTTATTGTCAATACAGATGATTTTTCTCATCAGGAGGTCAACCTCAGGAGTATAAGGCCATTTCTTAATTTTGAGGTTTCAGGAGTCGAAGAAGTTAGAGATATTGTGAGAGAAGCAGAGAAAGTCAGAGTTAAACCCGTGGTTAAGGTGGAGGTTGGGAATAATGATTTTAATGAGGTATACAGAAGGCTGCTAATCGAGCTGAAGGAGAAGGCGCTTTATCTGGATATTAAAAGAAAGATTGAGAAGAATATTAAGAATGAAGATGTCAGAGGTGAAAAAATTGATATTAAATCCCTGATGCGTGAAAGCTTTGAAGGTAGTGAAGAAGAAAAGAATTTCTGTTTGGATATTTATAAAGCAATTGTTAGAGAGGGTGCAGAAGCAGGAACAAATATTGCAGAATCTTATTTCAACAGGCAATAGGTCGTAAAATGATAATTAAGAGAATTGAACTCAGAAATTTTAAGTCTCATAAACACAGCATTTTGAAGCTGGATGAAGGCATAAGTGTAATTGTAGGGGAAAATGGTTCAGGTAAAACCTCAATTCTTGAAGCTATAGGTTATGCACTTTTCAGGCTTCAGTCTGTAAAACTTGACCAGCTTATAAGGAGGGGTGCTGATGATATGTCGGTTATTATTGATTTCAGCCTGCGCGGTGAGGACTATAAAGTAGTAAGACACAGGGGAAAGCAAAAGAAAACAGCACTATATAAGCTTGGAAATGAAGTTCTTATAGCTCTTGGCGATGAGCAGGTTAAGGAGAGTATTGAAGCTCTGCTTGGTATGAATGGTGGTGTTTTCACCAGTGCCATCTATGCCAGACAGGGTGAAATTGATTCCATGCTAACTTCGAGGCCTGGTGAGAGGAAGGAGGTTATGGGCAGGTTAATAGGTACTCAGGAGCTTGAAGATGTTCACAGAGCTATGGCAGAGGTGATAAAACACTTCTCGTCAAAATTCGAAAGGTTTCATGATATTGATAATGAGATAAAAACTAAAAGTAAAAAAATTGAAGAATACATGGAACAATGTGAGGAATTTAAAAGAAGAAAGGAAGAGGCACGTGAAAAGCTTGAAAAATCAAGATTTAGTCGCTCTGAGCTGGAAAAAGAAATTATAGTTGTGAGAGAAGCTATAGATATTTTGAATAAAAAACAGGGACTTGAGAAAAGCAGGGAGTTTATCAGAAAAGACCTTGAGAAGATTGAGGATTATATTGAGATTGGGAAGACAGAAGCAAAAAAAGCAGGAGAGTATGACAGTCTCTCTGTAGAAAAGGAGAATTTATCGAAGAAACTGATAAAGCTTGAGGAGATAAAAAAACAGAATCTGAAACTTTTAGAAGATATGGAGGAGGGGGAAAGGAAGAAAATTGATAGAGATAATTATATCAGAGAATTTCTTGTAAGATGCAGCAGAATTGCAGAAAGGGACTTTAAAGATATACCAGCGGCAGAAAGTTATATGAGAAATTTAGTTAAAGTCAACAATGAAGAAAAAGATAGAATAAATAATGAAATAGTACATATTAACTCAGAAATAAATATTTTCAGGACAAAAAACAGAGAACTTGAAGAAAATCTTCGTAATATATCAAAACTTGAGGGTATGTGCCCCACCTGTGGGAGGCCTCTTGAGAAGCATACCAGAGAGGAAATTATCAGAGATTATAAGAAAAAGATTGAAATTAACAGGAGAAATATCATTGAATTAGGAGAATTGTTAAAAAAACGTAAGGATTCTCTTGAAGAACTGACTGTGAAAATAAATAACATAAATTCTCTAAATTTTGATATGGTAAATGAGAAAATTAAATATCTCAGAGATATAATTAATAAAATAGAAATTTTAAAACATGAGCTCGAATCAAATCAGAATAAACTCAGAGAATATAATAATCTGAAAGATAAGCTGGAGAAAATCGAAAATAAAACCGAAAAGCTCAGAAAAAGCCATGATAGATATATAAGTGCCAGAGACTATCTGAGAAAATATCTTCCTGAAAGAGAAGAACTTAAAAGAAAGCTTGAGAAAACTGCAGAAGAACTTGACAATATAAGGAGAAAAGCATCAGATATAAAGAAAAAACTGGGGATTCTGCCTGATATTGGTTATTTAAATAAAAAAGAACATGAGCAGAGAGTCCTTACCAGGGAGATAGAGGTGCTTACAGGCCAGCTATCATCTCTGGTGGCAAACCTTGCAAATTCTGAAAGAGCTGTTATAGAACTCAGGGAAGAGATTAAAAGACTGAAAAGAATGGAAGAAGAGAGGAGAAATCTTGAGAATTATATACGTTTTCTTGAGAGAGTCAGAAATCTCTTTCACAAAGATATGCTTCAGAGGCAACTCAGACAGCAGGCAAGACCTCTAATTGAAAGTTACACAAGGGAAATCTTTGAGAACTTCAATCTTCCCTATTCTGATTTAATTATTGAGGACGACTACAGTATAACACTTATAGGTCCAGGGGGTGAGAGCAGGGTTGAGACACTCTCTGGTGGTGAAATTGTAGCCTGCTCTCTTGCTCTGAGAATTGGTGTGGCAAAAGCTCTCTCAGGTCCTGCCATGGAAATAATAATACTCGATGAACCCACAATTCACCTGGATAATATTAGAAGGAGAGAACTTGTGGATATTATAAAGAAGCTCTCCACACTGCCCCAGACAATTGTAGTTACCCATGATAGAGAGTTTGAGGAGGCTGCCACAAGAGTCTTTCTGGTGGAAAAAGTGGATGGAATTTCAGATGTGAAGGATATTACTGAGAGAGATGCTCTATCATATCCACCAGCCCGATAGTGCCTGTCATCATCACATCTCCAATTGGAGTTGCAAATTCAACTTCAAGAGATGAGTTTTGCAGCATTTTTCTATTCGGCCCTGTTACAAGAATTCTTTTGATTTGTTCAATACCCACACTTTCGATGATATGGCATCCGTGCCCCGAATCGTTGTATATCTCCTCATTGGTGACATTTCCATTGGCAAAGCGTATTATAAGTCCTTCGAGTTTATTTTTATTTAAAAGTCCTGTGTGGTGTTCCAGCATTCCAATAACTATGTCATCTTCTCCCACAAGAGCTATTAGAGTATGTCCATTTCCTATATCTATAGCTATTGCCGGACGCTCCTTTATACCGTGAAGGGCTCCGACAATTGCAGCAAGTTTTGAGTCTGAAATAAATACATTGTAATCTTTAAGAGTCTTCATAACTCCCTGCATTCTTGTATAGTACTCTGGTGGCTCTCTGTAGCCAAGCTCAAGATAACTTTTACCTCTCTCCATGAGTTTTCGGAAATTTTTAAATCTGAATACCCTGTCGGATTCACCCGGCGGAGCTCTTCCATGGTCCTGTACAGCAACACCTATATAATCAAAATTGAAGTCATCACCGAGAGACTCGAGAATTTCCCTGTAAAACTCCAGGTCGACATCCTTTGTCTCAATAACAGTATAATTGTCAAACGGTGGCTCCTCGGCCACCTCTATTCCAAGTTCTCTTACCTGATTAAGGTCATCTCTGACAGTGCTGGCAGCTTCTGTCTGCATGGCAACTCTGAACCCTCTATCGACATGATTTTTAAGGGCAAAGGCAAAAGGGCCACCTCCCATGGTAACTCCTCTGACAAAGAGATTTCTGTCTGCCTGCATTACTCTTCTGGCAAGAATTCTTGTTGGAGATGGAAAAACCATTTTTATATTATTTTCGTGATTTTTTCCAGTCTCATACACAAGAACATCCTGCGTACCCATGCCTATGTCGATAGCAAAAACTTTCAATGAACTTTCCTTTGCAGTTAGATGAAGATGGTCATGAAGCATAACATATAATAATCATAAGCCACTATAAACGTTACTGTGATTCAAAAGCTGTTTTCTATGTTTGGAAGATTTCTTGCTTTCATATTCAAGAGGCTCGATATTAGCCCCAGTTATACTCTTCCTGCTTCACTTATTTTTCAGATTCTCTCAATTGTCAGCCTTTATATAGCTCTGATTAGACCTACATTTTCCAACCTGCCGGAATATTTTTTCTCAGGTTTTTTACTGGTTTCTGTACTTCTCTTTGAAACCGCAAAGGTCCAGCAAAAAGAAATAATGCTGAAAGATTTTCTACAAAAGTTATTTGACTTACCAGTTAATGTAGCTCTTACATTACTGCTCCCAGCAGCAATTGTTATTCCGTCTATTATGGGCTTCATACCAGCAAAAGAGTTATATTATTTAATGCTCGGTCTCATTATTATAGGCAGCTTTCTGCCAAAGGGAATTATACTGTATTCTCCCGGCAGGATGGTTGTTCTTGCGCTCTTCGCCATATATGGAGTTTATAATGGCTCGTTTGAGATGCTTCTACTGGCCTACTTTATACTCTTCGCAGTGGTTTCAGGCTTAAGGCTTATGTATATTCTGGTAAAAATTCTTGAGTCTTATTATGTTTTTTCCAGGATTAAATCTGTATTCCTGCATGTCATGAACTTCACCAGTTTAATATTTAACAGAAATCTCCTTAAGAGGAAGAATGTTGAGGGCAGGAAGGTGAAGGTTTCTCAGCCTCAGGAAGAAGGTTATTCCTTTATGGCAGTTGTGCTGGATAAAGAAGATAATCCTGTGAGGGGAGCAGAGGTTACCCTTTTTAACAGTGAGCAGATGCTGAAGGAGTTTAATATTACTGGCGGAGATGGAAAGTGCAGCTTTGATGGTCTGGAAGATGGAGAATATATTATATCAATTAAGGCCAGAGGCTATGAGCCTGAGGAACACAGGAGATATATAGGTTTTTCCACAGGCGAGGTCTTTAAAATCACAACAAAAAAAGAAAACACTCAGGAAGAAGAACCTGCCAGTATGGAGGATGATATATTTTCTGGTGAATCTGCCCTTATTGAGTATTCGTCATCGGAAGAGCTTGGCATAATTGTAAAAGCTATTGTGAAAGAACATATAGCCAATGATAGGAATGTATTTCTGGCAGCTATGCCGCCAAGGAGCTACCAGTACAGAAAGGAATTTGAGGGCTATATAAAAGAGGGAAAGGTTAGAATTATAAATCTTCCTCCCAGAGGTGCACTGCCAGAGAGCGACAGAAATATTCAGGAAGTTCCCATGACAAATCTCGAATACTTCAGGGCTGTTATGGAGGAGATGCCGGCAGGAAGCCTTCTAATTTTTGAGCCATTGAGCAGCCTGATAATAAACCTGGGAAAAAATCCTGCCTATCAGTTTATTTTAAAGGTTGTTGATTATCTGAGCAAAGAGGGGATTTTTTTTGTAACCTTTATAAATAAAGAGACCTCGGAAGAAGCTTCAATGTTCAGAGAGCTATTTGTTGCAGTTGCAGAAATCTCGGGTGGAAGGTTGAGGAGAATAACGTAGTTCACCTTCCATAAAAAAGCCTTTCAGCAAGAAACTCCGGAAGGCCAGCTTTTCTTATTGCTATTGCTGTTTCTTCCACAGGATAGTCAACTCTCACAATCTCAGCCTCTCTCCTGTCAATATCAAGAAAGGCAAAACTTGCCTCTTTTAATCCATCTCTGGGCTGACCCACACTCCCAGGGTTCAGAATAAGACCTTCTTCAAATTCCTTTATTAATGGAATATGAGTGTGACCAAGTATTAAAATATCTCTTTTTCCAGCCTTCAGGTAGTTTCTGAGGACTTCTTCGGGAGTATCAGGAAAAACATACTCATTCAGTGGGTTGAAAGGACTTCCATGAAAGATGCAGAACTCTTCTTCAGCCTGTTTTATCGGCAGCGATTCAAGATAGGAAAGTTCTTCTCTGTTTATTATGTTTTTTGTCCAGACCAGTGCTTTATGTGCAATGGTGTTCATACCCACTAACTCATGTTGCACAGCATAATCATGATTTCCCATAACACTCTTTATTCTCTTTTCTCTGAATAGCGCTACAGTCTCTTTGGGAAAGGGATTATAACCTACCAGATCTCCGGCACTGTATATTTCAACTCTTCCAGTTTCATCGAGAACAGCCTTAAGAGCGGGGAGGTTGCTGTGCACATCACTTATAACAGCAATTTTCACAGAGTATATATATATGTTAAAAGTGTAATAAACATTGCCTTTGTTTCTGTGCTCCGGAGGTGGCAGGAAGTGATTATTTGTCAATCACCACCCATTAAAATGGGTGGCCTGTTTCGTGAGAGACAGGGGTAACAGGTTGATTAGGAGGCATTGAAGAATGCAGAAGTTATTGGTAGAGTTCGAGAACACATCAGGGGATGCTCCTCAAGTCCACTGCTCCGTAAGTGAGGCATTAAACAGAGAGGAAACTCTCAGTGTGCCTTACAAAGTACTGGCCAATAACAGCTCCGATGAGGACCAACACTCTGGCAAGAGTGGACAGGTGTTAAGCGTCCCTGTCATAAACATGCATGGAAAACCGTTAATGCCAACAACACCGAGAAAGGCAAGAGTACTTTTGCAGCAAGGAAAATCAAGAGT
>BDTY01000082.1 GCA_002897955.1 archaeon BMS3Bbin15 | reverse complement strand
GTATCCTGCCCTTTATAAGGCATTTTTAATCTGTTTCAGCTCTTCCTTCAGCTCTTTCATATCCTTGCTTTGTTTTGCAACATAGTTAAACTTTGAGTTGGAGTCTTTTGCAATTTCTGTGCCAACATCCTTAATTTCCAGGCGCATATCCTCAAGCTTCGAAGATATATTTCTGGTCTCTTGAAGGTTCTGGACACTTATCTCAATATACTCCTCCTGACTTTGGGACATCCTGTCTCCAATTTTTATAAACTTTCTTGATTGAGAGACATTGAAGAGAAGAAGGAAGGGCTCAATTTTTGGTACGTACCCGATGTAATCCTCAGCCAGAACTTCATCAACCTCTGCATCCTCAGGAAATGTTTCCTTAGCAAGTAAATTGAAACCCTCCAGTGCTTCTATGGCACCATCGGCGAAAACCACGAGCTTTTTTTCCTTTCTTAAGTTGACAGCTCTGAACCTCTCAACTCCAGCATTCAAAGCTAGCTCCGTAAGAAAATACCTGTAACCTATATCAAAGATTTTACTACCACCAATTTCGAGTCTTATGCCCATGTATAATATTACCCCTATTTGCAGTTATAAAACTTTTGAGGATACTGCCCCGCTTTCTGATATTTTTTGAAGAATTTCTGAGAATGACTCAACAGATATTCATTGACTTTAATTAATATACCGTAACTCTGCATTTTAGCCCATAGGTTGCGAATTATTTGAATGCTACTTGTTTGTGTATGAGGCTAATATATACCTACTCTCACTCATGTGTAGAAGACCTCTGGAAAGAGCTCCATTATCTTTCTTGCCTTCTTAGGTATCTTTGCGAAGTACTCTTTTCCGTTTTTCTCCCTGATTTTCATCACTTTGGAGAGCTCAAACATGACCTCCTCAACAGATATCTTGCTGGTGAGCTCTTTTTCTCGTAGACGCCTCAAAATACTGAAGTATACCCGCAGCGCGATAAACGAGACAAAATAATAGCCTCTTACACCTTCCTCGGTTCTAAGATACGTCTTATCAGAGTCGATGGCGTTGTTCAAAGCGTCAAACGCCAGCTCCACGTCCTCCCTACTCTTGTAGAGGTCATAGACATCCTCTCCATTCCTATCCAGGTCGGAGATTATCCCGATTATCCCTGCAAGCTTTCTCTTCTCCTCAAACTTCTCCAGAGTGATGGTGCCTTTCTTCACACTCTTCAAAAGCGCGGTCTCCTGATCCCCCCTGACCTTCGGGTCATCGAAAAAATATGTGATACCGTAATCAGACTTCTTCTTAGCCCACAGAACATGCCGTCCCCGATAGACAAACGGTCCCTTCCACCGCAGCCACCTAGGGTCCATATACACTGAGTTCTTCTTCAATGGCACAACATAATGCGTCATATCCTCTCTCAAATCGTCCAGCAGGGTGTATGATGAGAACCCCTTATCGGATATAAAGCCGAAGTCCTTTTTCGGAAACCTCTTCCGGAAATCCCGGATTGTAGCTATGTCCCGCATAGAGCCAGGGAAAACCTCCACACCCACCGGCAGACCAGTGCTGGTTGAAAACGCCAACACCACGCCTATCTGATTTAAATAACTATGGTCTCTGTTCCGGCCTTTCTCAGCGGTCTTTATTGTCTCAGAGTATGTGAGGACAGCAGTCAGGTCATATAGGATGATGTCACCTTCGCCCATAAGCTTGGAAAACAGCTCATACCAGAGGCTAACCTCCGCCCCGACACGGCTCAGCACAGAGGATATGTTCCTGGGTGAGAGACTCACATCCATCTCCTTTGAGAGGTAGAGCTTCTCCCACCGGGAAGAGAGCAGCCTTATCGGCTTAGGGTCTATCGCTTTTATTACAGCATACGTGACGAGCTCTGTGGAATAAGGTGTTGATCTGCTAAGAATCTCCTCAACATCCTTTAGCATATAATGCGCAAGTAGCCCGTTACCATACTCGAAGATCTCTCTGGTTGTTTCATGGATTCCCCTACGGGGTACCTTTCTCTTGAAGGTCCCGTCAAGAGCTATTACGCCCAGGTGTTCAGTTATCTTCCGCACCTTCTTCAGTTTTTTATCCCAGATGCTGGTCGCTCTTCTGACACAATAGCTGTTCTTGATAATCTTTAGCTCAACACAGCCTTGCTGTTCCTTCCTAATACTTTTAAAGGTCTTCTCAATCTCAGAGGGTATCTTCTTCATATGGGTAAATTATATATGTGTTTACCCATATATATCTTTCGGTATTTGACCATAATATTTTGATGTTGGCACCCACTCTATGATGCGTCCAACCATACTATCGCCCAGAAAGATATATATGGGTCAAAACGCAGAGTTACGGTAATATATTAATAAAAAGTTAGCATCTTCCATACTCATCCTCGAACATCTCAATATTCTCCTCTTCTATATACTCGCCTGTTTGAGTTTCTATCAGATGCAAATCAACCTTGCCCGGATAATTCAGCAGAATGAGTAGTGCCTCCTTCAACCCTTCCCTATCCTTCTTATTCAGTCTGGATACAAACTTAAAGGCTATCTTTTTAACGCTGAGTAGAGGTAGAATGTGAGATGCATAACAATCAGCCAGTGCGCATCAACGAGCATAAGGAGTTCAATTCACCTTCTAAATAAATCCTCCACCCACCTGTGGTACTCCTTTACACTTTCTTCACTGAAAGGCACAACCAGGGAGATGTCCGGTATCTTTTTGAAATCATAGTCTAAGGAATAGATAACAGGTGCTTTAAAGCTCCTTGCCAGAGCAACCAGATAGCCATCCCAGGATTCAATGTTGTGCGCCATTGCAATATTTACCGCTTCTTTAACAGCTTCTATAGATATGTCCTCTACAAAGGCTGGCGAGTCAAGACTCAGGATTTCCTCTATCTCCCTTGCTATTAAATCCTTAGAGCAACCGAGGTAGCGGGTCGCTATGTGGTATGCTCCCAGAAGGGTTGAAGCTGGTATGGCAGCAGGCTTGTTTCCCGAGAGAACCTCACCCAGAAAGTCTATGCCGCTTTCCCTCAGAGGATTCTCAAAGAGGGAAACCAGCACTATGTTAACATCCACTACACCTGTATACCTAACTTTTTCCTGACCCAATTTTCGCTCACCCATTTTGATTCCCCAGGTTTAAATTGCTGTGCCTTTACTTCCATTCCTTTTAATTTTTCCTTCCATTGTTCCACCTTACCCTCAAGGTCTCCTCCAACTTCGACGTAAATCCTGCTGTTCTTTTTCTTAAGTACTATACTTCCACCATTCTTTATGCCCAGTTCCCTTCGAAATTCCACAGGGAGAACAACCCTGCCCTGCCTGTCCACTTTCAGAACATATTCCATTTTTATCACCATTTCCATAATTTGTGGAAGTAACCTCTTGAATGTTTATTGCTGTCGTCTAAATTCAGAAAGTTTATTAAAAGTAATTCCTTCAAGTATGATGCTCCTTTTCAACCAGTTCATGCTTATCACACTTCGAAATGGTGCCCCAGGTGCGGTGCACTATACTCAACCTCCGATGGAAAGCTCCCTTCTTTTTTGGTAGATATAAGAAAAGATTGTTAGCCCTATATAGAGGTATATTGAAGACAGGTTGAAAAAGTGGGTTCTCTTTTCTTCAAGAGAACCAAATATTTTGGGAAGGAAACACGGATTCAGAAGGAAGAGAGACAGTGTCTTCAAACATTACCATTGCCCTGTATCTTACTTCGATTTGTGGAGAATTTTTCTTTCCAGTAAGATATTTTCTGACTTCCTCTCCAGCCTTATCACCATGCAGGTCGTCTGGAATGGGTTTCACCCAGAAGCAAAGTATCTCCCCTGTCTTTCTATCTTTCACTTCTATTTCCCACACTTTACCCATGTAAACTACCTCCATTTTTACGTAATTCTGGGCATTTTCTGGCAATCTCCTCTACAATTTTTTTATATTCCTGTAAGATATCTTCGAAATGGTCGATGACCTTGTCCAGACTGGAAAAATCACCCTCAATAATACCCCCCAGAGTAATATCTGTTTCAATTAACGCATCATAACCCCCGTCAGGCATGGGGGTTGCAGGTATACCAAGCAATTGAAATAAGTTATTAAATCTGTCAAACAATACGCCGCAGATATCGTCATCATAATAGAGTGTACATTCCTGACACTCATTGCAAACATCCAGTTTGGTTATATCAGGAAATCCATGAAACCCCAGGTCAACGAGTATACCAGCATTATCTATCTTTCTCCCAATCAGTGGGAGGTATACATCCACTCTCACTGGATAGCCTCTGTACTCCCCATAATTTTCCAGAGTCTCACGATCATTTTCCCGACGTGTAACCACGATACCTCTCTTTGCTCTCTCCTCAAATGCAGGGTCTTTTTCCCATGGTGTTTTACAAAACCACGTTCTGAATGTTGTAGTACCATGCCCTGCATATCTGACATTTGTAAAATACTCATCAATGAATATAAACTCCCAATTTTTTGGTTTTGGTATTCTGAGTGCCTGACAGCCAGCCTCCCAGAGTTTAGAAGATTCATGACTCACAATCCCTTTTGCATCCCTCGCTCTTTCTGTTACCACCACCGCACCACAGACACACTGCTCCACATATCGCGTGAGTGCTGACCGTACATACTCTGTTCCACAAAATGGACATTTTATTTTATCAGAAGCCTCCACGTCCACGAGTTCTTTCAGATATTCTTCAAGTTCTTCAATATTGCCATCGAAGTTGAACAGATACATATTGCCACCTATATATACTTTAATCCCAATTGAATTTTTATTATATTCCACAAAATCTACTATTTCAACCTCGATATCTTTAGATTTTCCGTATTTATCCAGCCTATCTTCGATTGCATCACCTGCATTGTAACCCCCAATATTTTTGTATATCTCTTTATTTACTTTTTTCAGTATTTCTTGTTTGTCTCTTTCATTGAGACTGGCATAGATTTCTTTTGCTTTAATGGCATCTATTTCACCATAATCTTGATTTCTTAATCTAAGAGGTACATTAACAGCTACTGCTTCGTCCAGTAACCTGCAGATTTGGTCGGAGTTTTCGATTGGTTCTGGAGAAATTTCAGCCAGAAATTCTGCCACTGACAAAATTTGACGATACCTCTTTTTTTCTTCTTTTCCCACAATATTTGGGCAAGGAAACCCTCTCTCAAGAGAAGGAAGGAATTTGCCCTTCACCTCCATTATAGGCAGGATTGTAACTAGCGCAGTGTATTATACAATACAATAGTGAATAATAAGGAATTGAACGAAAAAGATTTAAGCTGAGTAAAGGATTGATAACTCGGTTTGGTGAATTCATCCCTGAATTCTTCGAACACGGAATTAAGTTTTGCCGGTACTCCTACAACTTTGAACATTAATAATTAAAGATTTAATGGTGGTTATATGAAGGTTTGCCGAGAGCGTGGGAAAAGTGAAAATATACCACCAGAAAAAAGTTGTCAACTAGAGTTAGATAAGTATATATATTTATAAAAACAAAATAATATTATAATACATTAACGTTTTGGTATTGTTAATTTGACTTCCAGTGATTCTATTCTAGAGAAAGAGGTAGAGGAAGAAAATGACAGAATTAATAAATATAAAAGATATGCCTAGAAAATTTAAAATTATACTCCTTAAAGAGTTAGGTTATGATTCAGATGGAACATTTGTATTTAAAAAGGGAAAACAATGTTTAGATACATACACAGAAGACCCTATAAGGATTGATAATATGTTTATCTTCCCAGGTAGTACAATCATTCTTGATAATAATCCTCTTAGTATTGCTTCTTTTTTTGAGGACTATGGGGATGTCATTTAACCCTGACCCTATTCCTCCTCTGACCCTATTAGTAGTGCTACTAAAGGGATGACTAATGAAATTATAGAGTGGACAGAGGAAAAGGTAAAAAAATATGTAAAAAAATTTAAAGATAAAGACCTTGCTTTTGTCCAAAACCCTGAAACAATAGAAATTATAAAAGAGCAGCGTGGTACCTCCGTTCTGCCCCGGCTGCGGTGCCCAGACGACCTACAACGGCTACAACATCTATACCAAGAAGGGTCTTGGCAGCGTCAAGATAGGTAGGTACCGTTGTCCATCTTGCGAAAAATTACTGGAAGAAGGTAAAGGATTCTGGGAAGAGCTGAAAGAGGACCTCTTCGACGTGCTGAAACATATCTACCAGCGGATGATGGTGCACCATGTCTCTTATCGGGGCATCTCCTGGATATTTGATATCATCCTATCTAAGGGTAAGGATACTTCTACCGGGCATTCAATGGCGCCGTTGATAGTACCTTCACTCCCTGTGGAAGACATCTAGATAGTCCTCTATGACGAGCAGCATCCTAAAAATGGTAGGACCCAGAAATACCGACTGACTCTGTTGGATGATGTCACTGGCAGGGTCATCGCAGAGGAGCTTTATAGTAAGAAGGACTCCGATACCATCAGGGGTTTCTTGGGTAGACACTTCGACCTGAGCAAACCCACTTTTGTTGTGACCGACCTCTACCCCGGCTATCCATAGGTTTTTAATGAGTTCTTTGGCGAGAACCTGATACATCACCTCCTGCTTTCTTCCTTTTCCCAGTATTTTACAAGAAACTTCACAAGCTCTTCCATCTCATCTGTAAATTCGCATTCCTTATCTCTAGCAACCAGAGGTATCTCTGCCTCAAGAGCCTCCTTAACCCTATTTTCTTCCGGCAGCACAGCTAAAACAGGTAAAGGGAGCATTTCCTATTTGTATAAATTTAAAAATTACTACTTCTTCCTCATCAAATCAAGAAACTCCTTTCTCGTCAGTCCCACCTGTCTTATTATTTCAGAAAGAGTGCCAACATCCACTTCTCTGTGGTTGGGGACAACCACTCCCCTCTTCCCCTCCGGTGTGTGTTTCACAAGTATTATGTGGCTGCCCTTCTGTCTCGCAGGTGTCCAGCCCGCCTTCTTTAGAATCTTAATGACATCAGGTCCCGACAGCACTGGCAACTTTATCATTCACTTTTACCTCAAACCTAGCTATTATTGTTGTCTCAGAGTTTACCCCCTCTGGAATGCCCATCTCTTCAATATAAAGCTCCACCGCTTCTTTCAGGTTTGAAAGCGACTCTTCAACAGTGTAGCCCTGACTAACTACATCAAGCTCAGGGCAGAGGGCAACATACTGCTTCTTCTCCTTTTTTATTATGGCTGTAAAATCCATGGTCCACACCAGTTAAACTGTTGGTTCTTTAACATTTATATTAACATTTATAAAAGTCCTGACAGACTTCCATGACTAAAAGTCGTGTGGTTCTATGCTACGTCAGGTCGTGTAAAAACTTATGTTTACATGAAGAATGAGTGAAATATACCCATAAAATCAAAAAAGGGGGTAGGTAATTTACAAAACAGGTAGTTCTCACACAGTCTTACATTCATAAGCTGATAGGTGGAGCAATTCAAGCAGGGATGAAGTACCCATACATGGCCTTAAAGAAACATATCACATAATTTTAGGGCTTTACTTTACTACCTTTAACAATAGGCTATCCCTTCCTGCTATAGTTATTTTAGTTTCTGCTCTGTAAGCGGGGCATTAAACAGAGAGGAAACTCTCAGTGTGTCTCGCACAGTACTGGCTAATAACAGCTCCGATGAGGACCTACACTCTGGCAGGAGTGGACAGGCGTTGAACGTCCCTGTCATAAATATGCATGGAAAACCACTAATGCCTACAAGCCCTGGGGGGGATTTGAACCCCCGACCTGCTGATTTCTTGCAACCATACGGCTGTTACAAGTCAGCCGCTCCGGCCAGCTGAGCTACCAGGGCATGATTATAACTTAAAAGGTTACTACCACAATTAAAACGAAGGCTACAATAAGAATTTTATGGATAACCTCAGAAAAGTTTTTGCATGACAGCTCGCCGTAGCATGAGTATAAATTTAAAAGGTTACTATCCCAATTAAATATATGCTCAAACTCAGAGGTCACCATCTGCTCTGCCTCAACTTCTTCAAAGGCGAAGGCTACAACAGGAATTTTGTGGATAATCTAAGAAAAGTTCTTGATAAAGCAAAGCGGGAGGAATTTTATATAGCCATAGGAAGCGATGATATTTGCATAGCCTGCCCCCATCTGAAGGACAGTCAACTACCCCTCCCTAAACCCTCGGGTTTTGAGGAAGGGGCTTGCTGATGCAAGCTGCGAGTTGATTAGGAGGTATTGATGCAAAACATAGATACAGAAGTTAGGAATGTGAAATACATACACA
>BDTY01000081.1 GCA_002897955.1 archaeon BMS3Bbin15 | reverse complement strand
ACAACCTTCTCAAATGATAATTTACGGAACTGCTTGACAATGCAGAACTTTAGCATGGAATCCACAGGATACCGAAGGTGTTCCTTGCCTGCGACATAATATTTCCGCTCTACTTCTCTGGCAATATCACTGATGTCAAAAAAGTATAAAAACTTGCAGATAGAAATATTTCCCGAATGAGTGTAATTCCTCAAGTCGTCAATATAATCAATCCTGTCAAAGTTAAACGAACTTATTTTAAGCATATGGCAGATTTTTTCTACTATATAAACCTTTCGTAGAGATTTATGCTTTATTCATTGTCTTGATTTTAATAATCTCAGGATATCGGGAAAAAAGGGAAAGGTTTATAAGGAAAAGGTCTAATTGGATGGTCTCTAGTGTTACAGTAAGCTATAAGTAAGCTGGGAAATTATATAAAAATGGTAGTTATGCCCATAGAGTTTTTTGATAAGAAAAAAAAGGAAAGTAATAGTAGAAGTGAAAATGACAGTGATGATGCCATAGATGAGCTCATATCTAAAATCAAAACAAAAAAAAGTGCTGATATACTTAGAGGGGAACAAGGGGGACATAAAAAAAAGAGCATTAAATTTGATCTGAAAAAAGTTTCTGCCATGAAAAAGAAAGTTGATAGTGAACCCACTTCCAGTCTTGGTGAATTGAAAAATACAGAAGCAGTAGAAAGACAGGGTGAGGAGGAAAGAGGGGGAAGTCAGATGGGGGGAATTCTAGGTTCTATTTATAAAGAAAAATCAATGAGCAGGACATCAGACCATTTTGGGACATTTGACAGGATAAAAAGTCTCAGCGAGGAAATTGTTGGTGAAGTGCTCAAGGAAACAGAAAGGTACAGAATTGTAAGAAAAACTGGGGAGAAACTGCCCTACTATATCATATTTCTTCCTGACCTCTCGGATGAAGACAGAGAAAAGATAAATGCTATTGAACAACGTGCAATAGCTGAAATAAATATAGACCCTGACAATATTTCCAGCAGGACGAAGAGATGGGATACCTTCATGAAGGAGGTAACCGCTCTGATAGACCTCCATTATTCAGAGATTCCAAAAAATAAGAGGTATGCCTTTGCTGAACTTATAGTCCAGAATATGGTGGGTTATGGTCTGCTTGAACCTATGCTGAATGATGATAATCTTGAAGAGGTCATGGTTATAGGCACAGGCAAAAGTGTATATGTTTACCATAGAACGTATGGAATGTGCAGAACCAATGTGATTTTTGAAGATGAAGAGGAAATAATGAATATTATAAACCGGATAGCAAGAAGTATTGCAAGAAGGGTTGATTTAACATCGCCTCTTCTTGATGCTCGCCTTCCGGATGGTTCAAGAGTTAATGCCACAATACCTCCTGTTTCCATTGATGGCCCTTCTCTGACTATAAGAAAGTTTAAGGTAGACCCCTTAACTATAGTGGACATAATGAACTTTGGCACCATGACGCCAGAGCTTCTTGGCTTTCTATGGTTTGTTGTGGAAGGTTATGGTGTTAAGCCTGCTAATTTCCTTGTAAGCGGAGGTACAAGTTCTGGAAAAACCACAACTCTCAACTGTCTTGGCAGCTTCATACCACGGGTGGATAGGGTGATTTCCATTGAGGATACTGCAGAGCTTCAGCTACCACTTGAGCACTGGATAAGACTGGAGACGAGACCTACAAATGTTGAGGGAAGGGGCGAGATAAGTATGGAGATTCTTCTAAAAAATGTTCTGAGAATGCGTCCCGATAGAATAATTGTTGGTGAGGTCAGAGGTAAGGAGGCTATGACACTTCTTGCAGCCATGAACACAGGGCAGAACGGATGCCTTGGAACAGTTCATGCAAATACAGCCAAAGAAACTATTACGAGGCTTAATTCCGAGCCAATGAGTGTTCCTGAGATAATGATTCCTTCTCTTGATTTTATATTCATGCAGAACCGTTTCTCCTACATGGGCAAAACTGTCAGGAGAATTAGTGAGATTGCTGAGGTAATTGCGAATGAAGACAATATGCCAAAGGTGAATATTATTTACGAATGGGACCCCAAGGATGATAAGGTAAAGCCTACCGGTACACCCTGTGTGCTTCTGAGGAAGATAGCTGAGTTGAGGGGAGTTTCTTTTGAAGGTGTGGAAGCTGAGATAGAGCGAAGAGTTAAGGTTATAAATTATATGAAGGAAAACAATGTTAAGGGGCTGAAAAATGTTGATAGGATTATAAATGAATATTATATTAATCCTGATGAGCTTCTCATGGAGATAGAAGGTTATCCATTAAAACAGAAGGTAAAACCAGCTTTAAAGAGGACAACCTATACCCTTATGTCCGAGAAAGAAGAGGAAGGTGAGATTCTCTATAAGGATGACGAAAAGAAGATTGTAAAGGTTAAGACCCTGAAGAATCCAAAATATGTTGTGAGAATACCCCCTCTCAGAAAGAGAGAAATGAAAATAATGAGGGAACTTGAAAATCTGGCCATAAAAGAGGTTGAGATTGACCCTGATAACTTTGAGGACAAGGAAGAGGTAAGGAGGATTCTGTTCAGGAAAGTAGTTGAAATAATCGAGAGGAGATTTTCAGAGCTTCCCTTCTCAAAGCGAAAGGATATTGCAAGGCTTGTGGTGAATAATATGGTTGGTTATGGCTTGCTTGATTTTCTTCTTGATGACGAACAGCTTGAGGAGATAATGGTGATTGGCACTGGCAAGCCCATATATGTTATTCACAGTAACTATGGAAGCTGCATAACCAATCTTAAGTTTGAAACTGATGAAGATGCCATAAGGATTGTTGAGAAAATTGCTGCTTCAGTGGGAAGGAGAATTGACAAGTCTTCACCTCTTCTTGATGCTCGCCTTCCGGATGGTTCAAGAGTAAATGCCACAGTTCCGCCAATTTCTATTGATGGCCCCACAATAACCATAAGAAAGTTCAAGGCAGACCCTCTGACAGTTGTAAATCTCATAGATTACAGAACCTTGAGTATTGAGGTTTCTGCCTATCTCTGGATGATTGTGGAAGGTCTTGGAATAAAGCCAGGGAATATTCTCACAGCGGGAGGTGCGGGCTCGGGTAAAACGACAACTCTGAATGTTCTCGGCAGCTTTATACCGACAACAGAGAGGGTTATAACTATTGAAGATACTGCAGAGCTTACTTTGCCTATTGAGCATGTTGTTAGATTTGAAACGAAGCCACCCAATGTCGAGGGAGTGGGTGAGATTACAATGGATGACCTGGTCAAAAACACTCTGAGAATGCGCCCGGACAGAATAATTGTTGGTGAGGTCAGAGGTGCGGAGGCAAGGACACTATTCACAGCTATGAATACAGGGCATGACGGCTGTATGGGTACACTGCACAGCAACTCTGCCAAGGAAACTATAATCAGGCTTACAAATCCACCTATGAATGTACCTAAAATTATGCTACCTGCCCTTAATCTAATTCTCATGCAGAATAAAATTTACAGTGAAGATAGTAAAATCCTTAGAAGAATTACTGAGGTTGCTGAGGTTGTTACAGAGGATGAGGAAGGCAGTATAAGTCTAAATTATGTTTACATATATGAACCAAAGGATGACCGCCTTGTACTGACAGGGCAGCCTTCAATATTAAAACAGAAGCTTTCAAAACTCAGAGGGATAACAGTAAAAGAGCTGGAAGAGGATTTAAAAGGCAGGGAGAAGATTTTAAGATGGATGACTGAAAATAATATTGTAAAGATTGAAGATGTGTCAAAGATTATCAACAGATATTATGCTGACTCCAAAACCTTACTTGAAGAGGTTGAGATACACACTCTTAACAGGTAGAGAAGATGTCAAACATATTGATAAGGCTGATTGAAAAGATAGGAGAAAAGACAGTTACAGGTGCCGAGGTTACTCTGAAGAGGGCAAAGGAGGTGTCTATGGCTCTCCAGGAACAGGATGATGCAGCAAGGGCCATCATGGAGAGGAGAGTCAGGGAAAAGGAGGAGAGAAAGAAACTTATTGAAGATAAGCTGATGAAGCTGAAGGAGGAGGTGACCTATGAAGACCTCCCGGAGGAGGATGGACTGAATCTTATTTCTGAAAGGGAAGAGTTAAAAATTCCTTTTTCGGTTAGAGTTGCTACTATAATTTCCGATTTCTTCTCAAAATACTCCTCTATGCCTGGCTCTTTTTTTAAGAATATACAGGAAGACCTCTACAGGGCAAATATAATTATGCCAGCCTCAAAGTATGTTGGTCTGGCTATAGGCATCAGCGTTATTCTGGCTATAATTTCCGGTATTTTAGTGAGTGTGGTTGGCGGTTTAATGCTCGGTAGTATAGGTACTCTGCTGGGTTTTGTAATAGGCCCTATACTTGGAATGTTTGCTTTTATGTATTCAAGGATATATCCAAGAAAGAAGGTGAAGGCGAGAAGCGATGACTTCAGCAGAGAGTTACCCTTTGCTCTGCGACACATGGCAACCATGCTCAGCTCTGGTTCAGGCCTTCTTGAAACTATGCGGAGTATATCAAATAGCGAATATGGAGTGCTCAGTGAGGAATTTGAGAGAGCTATGATGGAGATTGAGAGGGGTGCAACTATAGAAGAGGCTTATGACAGAATTAATCTGAGAATTGATTCTGCTGGCTTTAAGAAAGCAACCAGGCAGATAATTTCTACTCTTAAAACAGGGGGTAATCTTGCCAATACTCTCAAGGTTATTGCAGAGGAAACCGCCACTGAGATGAGGATGAAGCTGAAGGACTTCATTCAGGTGCTGAACACTCTTTCTCTTATGTATATGTTTCTTACAGTGGTAGCTCCGGTGCTCATAACAATACTTGTTATAGCAATGAGTTTTGCAATAAGAGGTGTTCTTATCCCGCCCATGATGATGTGGGTGGTTTATTTTGTATTCTTTGGGGCAGCGGTTTATATGTCAGTAATGATAAAGAAATTTGAACCGAAGGTGTAGTTATGGTAGAAGAAGAGGAAAAGTTATTCCAGAGGCTTGCGAAGAGGGTAAGAATACCGAGAAGACTCATTCCAAAGAAGTTTCTGGCAAGAATGGAGCTTCTTCTTGTTAAAGCCTATATAACTTTTTCAGCTACCGAATGGATTGGAATTTTCACAGCTCTTGGAATTCCTATCTTTATCATTGTCAGCTTTCTTGTAAATATTCTGGCTGGACTGGGCGCATTTGGTATGATAATGGCTATAATGTACATGTACCCTGTGATGCAGGCAAATAAGAGAATGGCTCAGGTTGAGGATTTTCTGCCTGATGCCCTTCATCACATGTCTGTTTCAATAAAGACAGGACTGGTGCTCGATGCTGTTATTCAGGAGATTTCTGACTCGGACTATGGTGCACTGAGTGATGAGTTTTCGAAGATTGTGCTTGAGATGAGAAGAGGGAGACCTTTGAAGGAAGCTCTTCTTGCATTTTCAAAGCGTACAGGGAGCAAGCAGATTGAGAGAGCAATAAGACTTCTTGTTGAGGGTATTGAGGTGGGAGGACCTATAAGTGATGTTCTGGAGGAGGTGGCAGAGGATATAAGGGCTGTGAGAGTTATTCAGAGGGAGAGGAGGTCCCTGACCATGCAGCAGATATCTTTTGTTGTTATAGCTTCACTCATGGCAGGTCCTTTTGTTATGGGAGTTGCTGCTTCGCTTCCGACTATCATGAAAGCAGCTGTGGGAAACTCTGCACTGGCAGCCCAGTATCCCCTTAAACAGCTGGCAGAGATTGTCCAGGCACTGAGCTTTTATGTTGTGGCTCAGGCAGTGGCTGCGGCTCTGATGATAGGTGTTGTTATGTACGGAGATATGCGCAAAGGGCTTAAATTCGCTCCTCCTATGGCTCTAATTGCTTATTTAATTTTTTATGTGATTAAGACTTTCATGCCCGGAATGCTTGGAACGTTTTAAATTTTCAGTTGCTCCAGAACCTTTTCCCTTATTTTCTCTGCTTCCGGTAGTTCTGCAACCAGTTTTCCGTTTTTGATTAGGGGTAGAAGTATCTCCTCCATGGTATTTGAGCATTTATTGCAGACTGGTTTTTCTTTTTCCTTGTCATGGATTACCTGTCCGGTGAGGCATGCCGAACATCTGTATACAAGCTTTTTTCCTCCCAGCTTTCCTCGCTTGGCCACAGGCATGCCGTCAATTTCAACAATGTCAAGAGCAAAGTCTATTGTTGATGCTGCACTTATGCTTGTTCCAACTCCAAACCCGTCAACAAGTTTAAGGTTAACAATATCCTCCTCCTTTATTCCTCCAGATACAAAAATTTTCACATTTTTGTAACCTCTTATGTCAAGCTCCCACCTTACCTCTTCCACAATCTTTCTTATGTCTCCTCTTCTCGACCCGGGTGTATCTATACGCACACCATTGAGGTCTTTTATTGTTTCTGCAGCCCATACAGCCTCCATTTTTTCATCGCAGTAGGTGTCAACAAGGGCGATTCTCGGAATATTCTCTGGAAGAGCTTTGTCATAGTATGTCCAGGCGAGTTTCTGGTCCCCGACTATTATTATAAAAGCATGTGGCATGGTTCCACTTGCCTTTTCATTTAGCAGCTTTTCTGCAGCAATGCCAGAGAAACCATCGCATCCGCCTATATAGGCGCTTCTGTCTATCATTGGTGATATTGCAGGGTGCATTCTTCTTATTCCAAAACTCAGTAATGGTTTTTCTCCTGCAAGTTTTTTGAATCTGGCTGCTTTTGTGGCTATTCCTGAGGCCTGGCATATCAGCCCGAGGATAGGAGTTTCAAGTTCGCAGAATTCGGAGTAGTAACCTTCTATTCTCAGAACAGGCTCTCTCTCGTAAAATATACTCCCTTCCGGCATAGAGTAAACATTGATATTATATTCCTCGAGAAGTTTTGCAACTTCTTCAATTCCTGCCAGAATACCCCATGTATAGCCCTCGGGAAGGGAGCTAACAGAAACTTCGGCTATAACCTTCCTGTCCAGATTTTTTCTTTTTACCACTTCTTTTGTCCTTCTGAAGTATATGTCTGTGGTATATCCTCTCTTTATTTCTTCTTCAGTGGCAGTATGAAACATCAGAATCACCGGAATAGTTTAAAGGTAGGAAAGTTTAATATTTTCGCATGAAGGTTGCTGTAATAGGATGCGGTGCTATAGGCAGCTTTATAGCTGAAGCTATAGCAGATGGAAGAATTGAGGCTGAAATTTCATATATTTATGATGTTGATAGGCAGAGAGCTGATGCACTTGCAGCAAAGGTTAAAAGCAGAATAGCTTCAAGTTTTGACGAGATTTTAAATTCAGATGTTGACCTTGTTATTGAAGCTGCCAGTATAAAGGCTGCACAGGATATTTTGAAAATGACGCTGCCCACAGGTAAAAGTGTTCTTCTTATGAGTACAGGTGCTCTTGCAGATATGAGTTTTCTGGAGGAAGCTTTTCTTCTTGCAGAGAAGGGAAATTCAAGGATATACCTGCCTTCTGGAGCGGTGGGCGCACTTGATGCTTTAAAATCTGCCAGAGAAGCTGGCCTTGAGGAGGTAACTCTAATAACGACAAAACCTGTGCAGGCACTGAGGGGGGCGCTTATGGATGTGAATTTAGAGGAGATAGAAGAGAAAACTCTTCTGTTCGAAGGCAATGCCGGAGAAGCTATTAAAGTCTTTCCTCAGAATGTCAATGTCGCCATTGCGATTAGCCTTTCAGGTATAGGAGTGGAGAAAACAAAAGTTAAGGTATTTGCGGACCCTGAGGCTGAGCTGAATATGCATGAGATTTATGCCAGAGGCGCCTTTGGAAGTCTTTACTTCAAAGTTGAAAATCTTCCATCACCCCGGAATCCCAGGACCTCTTATCTGGCCGCACTGTCTGCAGTTGCAACTCTGAGGAGGATTTCTTCAAGATTGAAGATTGGAACATGAGTGTAGATTTCACCGTGAACTACCCACGACTAAAGAGGCTGTCCCGTAATCAAAAATACTACAAGAAATAAGCTAAATTTAGCCTTTATTGTCTAAAATAAGCAATCTTTATATTACTGGGAGTAATTGTCGGACAGCCTCTTCAATCAGAGTATCTCTTGTCTTCTGAATTATTCCTTAGTAACTGCAATAGTCTCATCCTATTTTTCCAGCATCTTTTCCTGCTTTTCATCTATTCTGAGAATAGCTTGTACGCCCTTATTAAGCAGACCCGCCATAAATGTCAGAAGGAATGAATCAATAGTGGGTATATGACCTGTATACTCCTTCACAGCCACTTCCTTTACACCGGCATGTTCTGGGAAATTCTCCTTCACGAACCCGAGATAGCTTTTAACATCTTCTTTCTCGCCTTCTGCCACAACCACCACAGCCTGAAGGTTATTTACAGTGGTATTGTAAGCCCTGAAATTGTATATACCGTATGCATTGGCAGAATCAGCCAGAAAGAATCTGTAGCCCACCCCATGAACTTTTTCGCCAGTGATAACGATTTTTGTTTTCATTTTGCTCTTTCACCTCCATTAAGTTCGCATTACAAATCATTGAAATCATTGGGTTGTAGCCTATACCTCTTTCTTCTTATCAAGGATTTATACTCTTTTGCTCTGGCTGAATACTATAAAAGGAAGGTGTTGATTGTCATCTCTCTAACCGTCTTCCCTGTTTATTTTACCATTATTTTCAAACGAGTAAGAAAACTCCATGGCTCTGTTATAGAAGAAATTAAAGGGCATCTTTTCTTTATAGCTTCCAGAGAAAAGGTGGGAAAATGGCTGAAATCAAAACAGGTTATGAAAGGAAAGAGTTTTTAAACATCTCTCTGAATTCCTCAAATTCGCCTGCAACAATAGCTTCCCTTGCATTCCTCATCAGTCTCTCCGTAAAATGAATGTTGTGGAGTGTGACTAGGCGCATGCCCAGAGCTTCATATACGCGCATAAGATGGCTTATATAGGCTCTTGTGTAGTGCCTGCAGGCATAGCAGTTGCACCCTTCTTCAAGAGGCTCGAAGAGCATTAGATTTTTTGCCTTGGCTATATTGTACTTACCCTTTTCTGTGTACACTGCATTATGCCTCGCATTTCTTGTTGGAAAAGCTGAATCAAATATATCCACACCCATGGCTATTGCATCAAGAACTTCGATAGGTGAGCCCACACCCATAAGATATCTGGGCTTCTCCTGGGGGATAGCTTTAATACTAATCTTAATCATTTCTATCATGACTTTCTTTGGCTCACCTATACTGAGCCCTCCTATTGCATAGCCATCAAAATTAAACTCTGCCAGCTCCGCCGCACTTCTTATTCTGAGTTCAGGAAAAACACCACCCTGGGCTATACAGAAGAGAAGCTGTCCTTCTCTGCTTTTAACTTCAAGACTCCTTTTTGCCCATTCTGTTGTTCTCTTAACACTATCTTCTGCCCTGTTATAGCCTGTGCCATAGCTTGGACAGTCATCCAGGGCAAGGGCAACATCGCTTCCAAGAACTTCCTGAATACCTATTATCTTTTCAGGAGTTATAAGGTGTCTTGAGCTGTCAAAGGGAGAGGAAAATGTTATCCCTTTCTTTGAAAAAACCGGAGAGAACTCCTCCCTTATAGCCTGGAAACCACCATTGTCAGTAAATATTGCCCTTTTCCATTTCATAAATCTGTGCAGTCCTCCAGCACCTGAAATCACATCTATCCCTGGCTTCAGGTAAAGAAGAAGGGCATTTGAAATAAGGGCTTCCACTCCAGCACCGGCAAGTTCGTGGTTTGACAGTGTTTTCACACTTCCTTTGGTTGCCACAGGCATGAATGCAGGGGTTTTAACCCTGTAATTTTCTGTTTGAAGAACTCCAGCTCTTGCCTCTGTTTTTCCGTCCTTTGCTTCGATTTCAAACATAATACTACCTCAGCAATAGCATAGCATCGCCAAAACTGTAGAATCTGTACCTCTGCTTTATAGCCTCTTCATAAGCCCTGAAAATTCTCTCCTTTCCTTCAAAGGCGCACACAAGCATGAGAAGAGTGGATTTTGGAAGATGGAAATTTGTAATCATACCCATATACTCTAGTTTAAACTTATAGCCAGGGTAGATAAAGATATCAGTATATGAACTTTTGGGGATAACCCTTCCCTCTCCTGTAGCACTTTCAAGCGCTCTTACAGAGGTTGTACCTACAGCAACCACCCCTTTCCCCTCTTCCAGAGCAAGATTTATCTTTTCAGCCTCGCCTGCTTCAATTGTGAAGAACTCACTGTGCATTTTATGTTTTTCAATTTGTTTAACCTTTACAGGCATAAAGGTTCCAGGGCCGACATGAAGAGTAATCTCAGCAATCTCCACGCCTTTATTTTTTAGCTTTTTCAGAAGCTTTTCAGAGAAGTGGAAGCCTGCAGTTGGTGCAGCCACACTACCCTCATATTTTGAGTAGATTGTCTGGTACCTTTCACTGTCTTCAAGCTTTGTCTTTATGTAAGGCGGAGTTGGAACCTCACCTATACTCTCAATTATGCTTCTCAGTCCGCTTCCAGCATTAAAGCTCAGAACAGCCATCTCGTTATGTCTTTCCAGAACTCTTGCTTTAAGATTACCATCAAAAAAAAGCTCGCTGCCTGCACCAGCTCTCCCTCTGAGAAGGCACTCCCAGCCAGTGGCAAGCTCTCTGATTAAAAGAACCTCAATCTTACCACCTGTGCTCTTTCTTCCTCTCAATCTTGCAGGAATTACTCTTGAGTTGTTCACAACCAGCACATCACCTTTATTCATGTAATTCTCGAGGTCTCTGAAGTGTTTATGGATAATATCTCTACCATCAAGCACCATTAACCTGGAGGTGTCTCTTTCCTCCAGAGGTTTCTGGGCAATCAAATTCTCTGGTAGATGGTAGTCAAAGTCATCAACAAGCATGCTTCTTCAGAAAGAGATAACTTAAAAAAACTTCCCTATATTTCACTTTTCCGGTGCTCTGTTAAACTTTTTAAACTAGTAAGACCATATATAAATGAGGTGTGAAGTTGACTGAAACTGATATTAAACAATTAATAAAAGTCATCCATGAAGCGAGTGGCGTAAGTGAAGCAGAAATAGAGGAGAAGATGAATGCGAAAATAGAAGAACTCGGTGGCCTTATAGGTGAGATGGGTGCTGCTCACCTTATTGCCAAAGAGCTTGGTGTAACTCTGCAATCTGCCACTCCAGATGCACAGAGCAGTCTGAAAATTGAGAGTATATTCTCAGGTATGAAGAATGTTGACATCACAGGAAAGGTGATGCAAATTTTCAATGTCAGGGAATTTAAAAAGAAGGACGGAGGAAAAGGGAAGGTGGGAAGTGTTGTTATTGGAGATGATACTGGAAAAGTAAGGGTTGTATTCTGGGATGGTGATGTTCAGAAGCTTGAAGAGCTTGAGGAAGGAGATATTCTGAAGATTAAAGGAGCCTACTCAAAAGAGAATCTAAATAGCGAACCTGAGCTCCATATAGGCATGAGAACAAGAATAATAGTAAACCCGAACGGAGTGAATCCAGAGGATTTCCCGGATATTGAGAACAGGAGGATGAAGATATCCCAGCTCAGCCATGGTATGCAGGATGTGGATATAGTATGTAAGGTTCTCAGAATTTTCGGACTCAGAGAGTTTGAAAGAAGTGATGGAAACACAGGAAAGGTGGTTAATCTGCTTGTAAGTGATGAAACCGGAGTGGCAAGAGTAACACTATGGGATGAGAATACTGACATTGTGGATGGGATTAAGGAAGGAGATATTCTTGAAGTAACAAGGGGATATGTGAAGGTTAGAAATGAGATGGCTGATGTGAATGTGGGAAGGTACAGCACCGTAAATATAAATCCTTCGGGTATTACTCTCGACAATGCTATTGAAAGTTCCTATAGTGCTGCTACAAAAAAATCTCTCGCTGAGGCCAATGACGGTGAGGTAATAATGGTGAGGGGTGCTCTGGTTGATATATCCGAAGAACCAAAAATTTTTGACAGGGATTCTGGAAAGGGTGTTGTTATAAATGCTATAATTGATGATGGCACTGCAAATATGCGTACTGCCTTCTATGATGCTCTTGCAGAAACTCTTCTGGACATGCCCACTCAACTTCTTGTAGGTGGAGATTATCATGAGAAACTGGAAGAGAGAAGGAAGAAGCTACTTGGAAAGGAAGTTGTTGTAACTGCAAAGGTTAAGACGAGTGATTTCACAGGCAAACTTGAACTTGTAGCCAGAGACCTGAATCTCAACCCTGACCCCAGAGAGGAGATAAAAACATTGCTTGAAGAAGCCAGAAAAGGTGAGAATTATGGAGCTTGAAGATTTACCCGGTGTTGGTGACGTAACAGCTGAAAAGCTGAGAGATGCGGGATATAAAGGTATAGAGTCAATTGCCATAGCTGCTCCTGCAGAAATCAAAGAGGCAACAGGTATAGGAGAAAGTTCAGCCATTAAGATTATAAATGCTGCAAGGGATTCGCTTCAGATGGGTTTTATGACCGGACTGGAGGTTCTTGAGAAGAGAAAGGCTCTTAAGAAGATAACCACAGGCAGCAATGCATTGAATGAACTTCTTGGCGGTGGAATTGAGACCCAGGCAATAACTGAGGTATTTGGTGAATTCGGATGTGGAAAAACCCAGATATGTCATCAGCTTGCTGTGAGTGCCCAGCTCCCTGTTGATAAGGGTGGTCTGGAAAAGACAGTCTTCTACCTTGACACAGAAAATACCTTCAGGCCTGAGAGGATAATACAGATGGCAGAGGGTCTTGATTTAGACACGGAAAAGATTCTTGGGAATATAGTTGTGGCAAGAGCATATAACAGTGACCATCAGATGCTTCTTACAGAGAAGGCTGAGGAAATAATAAAGGAGAAGGATATAGGTTTGATAGTGGTTGACTCCCTGACCTCTCACTTCAGAAGCGACTATGCTGGGAGAGGTATGCTGAGTGATAGACAGCAGAAGCTCAACAGGCATATGCACACTCTCCAGAGGATAAGTGATATTCATAATCTGACAGTAATTGTCACAAATCAGGTTATGTCGAGGCCTGATTTCTTCTTCGGTGACCCCACCACACCAATAGGCGGGCATATTGTTGGCCACTGCTCCACCTTCAGAGTATACTTCAGAAAGTCAAAGGGAGGGAAGAGAGTGGCAAGGCTTATTGATTCACCAAATCTGCCTGAAGGGGAAGCAATATTCACAGTGACAAAAGAGGGTATAAGGGACTGAGTTATTCTAAATTCCTTAAATACCTCTCATGTTTTTTTGTGCCATAACAGCAGGTGAATTACTCCCTCCCTGCTGGTTTTCTGCCTGGAGAGGATAAAGATTCACTGTCTTCCTGTTCTATTATTCCATCCATGATTTTAATTTTACGTTTTGCCCTCGCACCAAACTCCCTGTCATGGGTAACTACCACCAGTGTCTTACCTCCTGAATTGAGTTCTTCAAGCATCTCCATTGTCTTTTTACCTGAGACAGAGTCCATATCTCCAGTCGGTTCATCTGCAAGAATAATCTCAGGTTTGTTGGCAAGAGCCCTGGCTATGCTGACCATCTGCATCTCACCGCCAGATAGCTCACCGGGCCGATGATAAATCCCATCACCCAGGCCAACACGTTCCAGAAGTTTTTTGGCACGCCTCGTCCTCATGGTCTTACTTACCCCAGCAAACCATAGAGGAAGCTCAACATTTTCAAGAGCGGTTAACCTTTGAAGGAGATGGAACTGTTGAAACACAAAGCCTATTTTCTTCCTCCTAAGAAGAGCAAGCCTGTTACTTTTAAGCCTTGAGATGTCAATCCCATCTATCAATATTTTTCCTGAGGAAGGCTTATCCAGTGCCCCCATAAGATGAAGGAGAGTACTTTTTCCAGAGCCTGAAGGACCCATTATTGACACATAGTCTCCCCTGTTAATTGTCAGGTTCACACCTCTCAGGGCTTTTACTTTAACTTTACCCATAAGGTAGGTTTTTTTTACTTCTTCAAGCTTTATAATCTCCTCCAGAGCATAAACCCCCTAAATCTCTTCCTCTGTTGTTTTTCTTCTGCGCCTCCAGAGGAAAAGGGCACCAATAACAACCAACCCGACAATAATCAGATATACCTTAGATGTACCACTCTGTCCGGATGAGACATTTAAATATACTTCCTTGGCCACTTCGCCAATCCTGCCTGTTTCATCCTTGTAGATTATCTTCATTGGGACCTTTATATTTCCTTCATGTGCAGAAGGTTCAACCTGCAGGTCAAAAATAGCAGTCGAAGTGTCGTCCTGCTTAAGATTTCCGAGATAGGATGTTAACTCGCCTGTAATTGAGCTTTCAGGGGATATATCAACTTTAACAGCTGTGGCATCCTGTTTACCTACGTTCTGAATCTGAATGGATAGGGTAAAGCTCTCTCCTGGATACAGGCTCTTGGGTGAGGTGTCCAGCCCTGCAATTTCCATATCGATTTTCCCTCTCTGTGATATAAAAACATCAAATGGAAGCTTAACCTGTCTCTTGACAGAGTTTTCTTCCGTATAATTCAGTATAGCATAAGCTCTGTGGCTACCTGTGGATATATTACTTGATGATTTTAAATTGAAGATAGCCCGGGTTTTACCCTCTCTGTCAACAGTGCCCAGCTCTACAGTTTTCTGCCCGGAAATCCCCTGTGGGAGTTCAAGGTTCAGCTTAATATTTTTTGCATTTCCTGTGCCCGAGTTTTCCAGATTCAGATAAAGTGTGAAATCTTCGTCCTGATAAACTCTTGAAGGAGAAGTGTTGAGGCCGCCAATATTTATTTCTGCTGTGCCAGCTATTTTAACCCCGAAGTATACTGTATCCTTCAGGCTCTGCTGTTCTGGATTTCTGTAGAGAAGTTCGACAGGGATAAGATAGTTGCCAAAGGCAGCATTCCTTGATACAGTGACAGGTAAGCTCAAAGTTACCTCTCTGCCCTGCAGTACGTTGCCAAAATATGTTGTGGGAAAACCTTTTTCAACCTTCTTTGAAAGAAAAATTTTCTGGGCTCCTACAGGCATGAGAGGACTTTTTGCATAAGGGTCAAAAATCGCCCTGAAGTTTGTGGCATAGTCGGAGCCAAAATTCTTTATGGTAATATTCATCAATGCAACTTCACCAGGTTCGAGGTTTACAGGTTCTACCTTGACTATATAGAAATTCACTGTTGCCTGAGCAGCAGGGAGAGATATTAGCAGGAGGAGTGAGAAGAGAAAGTATTTCTTCATAATTATAGCTTTCCCATAACTTATATATATTTTATCGTTATGCCACAGAAACTGCCAGATAAAAAGATAGTGCATCAAGCAGTTAAGTTTTTATTATCTTAATACAACTTTAAGTTAGGAGGTTTTTAATGGTAAATATTGCGCTTAATGGCTTTGGAAGGATAGGCAGGAATATCCTCCGGGCTGCTTATGAAAAAGGAGTGATGGATAGCTTTGAAGTTGTTGCAATTAACGATTTAACCGATGCAAGCACACTGGCTCATCTTCTAAAGCACGATTCTGTACACGGCCGCTTTGAAGCTGAAGTTGAGGCTGACGAACATGCTATTATTATTGATGGGCACGAGATAAAGGTACTCTCAGATAGAGAACCGGCCAATCTCCCATGGGGAGAGCTTGGCGTTGAAATTGTTCTCGAGTGCACAGGTTTTTTCAGGGACAGGGATAAGGCTCAGAAGCATATCACTGCAGGGGCCGGAAAGGTTATAATCTCTGCACCGGCTAATGAACCTGACATAACTATTGTTATGGGTGTGAATCATAAGAAATATGACAGAGAGAGGCATAATATAATTTCCAATGCTTCCTGCACAACAAACAGCCTTGCTCCTGTTGCAAAAGTTCTTCATGAGAATTTTGGAATTAAGAAAGGTTTGATGACTACCTGCCATGCATATACTGCAACTCAACGTCTTCTGGATGTTCAGTCAACAGATTTGAGACGTGCAAGAGCTGCGGCCTTGAATATAATACCTTCAACCACGGGTGCTGCAAAGGCTACAGGTCTTGTGCTGCCGGAGCTTAAGGGAAAGCTTGATGGAACTTCCCTCAGAGTGCCTGTGGCTGATGGCAGCATTACAGATTTCACATTTGAACTTGAAAGTGAGGTGAGCAGAGATGACATAAACTCTGCATTGAAGAAGGCTTCTATGGGCGAGCTGAAGGGAATACTTGAATATTCAGAGGAACCTTTAGTAAGCACTGATATTATAGGAAACCCAAATTCAAGCATTGTTGATGGCCTTCTGACAAATGTAATCGGTGAAACAGGGAATTTTGGCAAGGTCTTTGCATGGTATGATAACGAGTGGGGTTTCAGCAACCGTATGGTTGATTTAAGTCTCTATATAAGCTCAGAATAATGGTGGTATTTTGCTGGATATAGAGCTTTTCGGGATGGAACTTAAAAACCCTCTAATGCTGGCCTCGGGTATCCTTGGAGTCAGTGGGGTATCTCTTAAGCGTGTTGCTCTAAGCGGTGGTGCAGGTGCCATAGTCACAAAATCAATAGGCATGACACCACGGGAGGGACATAGAAATCCCACCTTTGTTGAGCTGGATAACGGATATTTAAGTGCCATAGGTCTGGCCAACCCTGGCTATATTGAGTTTGAAGAAGAGATTGATGTGGCAAAGGCTGGTAATGTGCCGATAATCGCCAGTGTGTATGGTTTTTCCTTCAGGGAGTATGTTGAGGTTGCGAGGGTTATGGGAGGCTATGGTGTGGATGCCATAGAGCTAAACCTTTCTTATCCGAATGTTGGCAAGGCAGGTGCCTTCTATGGTTACAGTGAAGAGCTTGCGCATGAGGTTGTGGAAGAGGTTAAAAAGGAGGTAAATCTTCCGGTAATAGCAAAACTCACGGCAGGGGCAGGTGATATTGTTGCAATAGCAAAGGCATGTGAGGATGCAGGAGCGGATGGAATAACTGCTATAGGTTCTCTGAGGGCAATGAAGATTGATATAGAAACTGGAAGACCTGTACTTGGAAATAAGATGGGAGGGCTCTCGGGAAGCTGCCTAAAGCCTATAGCGGTGCGCTGTGTTTATGAGATTTCAAGGGAGGTTTCAATACCTGTGATTGGGTGTGGCGGCATAACAACTGGAGAAGATGCCATTGAATATTTCATGGCAGGTGCAAATGCTGTGCAGATTGGCACAGGTATTTTAAGTAGAGGAATAACAATTTTCAAGAAAGTATCCCTTGAGATTAAAGAGTATATGAAAGAGAATGGATACTCAGGTATTGATGAGATAATTGGTCTTGCCCTGTGAGGTTTTAGTATGAATATCATGGAGATAGCAGAAATAAAGAGGGTGGTAAAGGAGACACAGAGAATCAAGACTTTTATTCTTGACATTGATGTGAGTGCTATTCCGGGGCAGTTTGTCATGGTATGGCTTCCAGATGTTGATGAGAAGCCTATGAGTGTATCCTATACCTGTGGTGACATGGGTATAACCATTCTGGAGCTTGGAGATTTTACAAGGCGGTTGTGTGAGCTTAAGGTTGGAGATAAAGTTGGTATAAGGGGTCCCATGGGAAGGGGTTTTAAAGTTTATGGTGACAGGCTTCTCCTTGTTGGCGGAGGTGTTGGAATGGCGCCTCTCGCCCCCCTTGCTGAAGATGCCATAAAAGACGGGAAGGAAGTAACAGCAATAATTGGTGCAATAACAGCAAAGGAGCTTCTCTTTGTTGAAAGGCTGGAGAAGGCAGGGGCAAGGGTTTTTGTTTCAACCGATGATGGAACGGCAGGACATAAGGGCTTTACAACGGATGTGCTTCAGGAGCTTTTGCAGAAAGAGACATTTGACCAGTGTTTCACCTGTGGCCCTGAAATTATGATGTTCAAGGTTTTGAATATAACTGAAGATAAGAAAATACCGACTCAGGCTTCTCTCCACAGATATTTTAAATGTGGGATAGGTATATGCGGGCACTGTGTGCTTGACGGCACAGGTTTGAGAGTATGCAAGGAAGGACCAACTTTCAGAGATAAGGAGCTCAGAAAGAGCCATGAGTTTGGTTATTACTGGAGAAATGCTGCAGGACAGAAAATCTATTTTGGAGTTAAAAAGTAGGAGGATTTAAAAATGGCTAAGATAACTGTAAGTTTGATAAAGGCGGATGTAGGAGGATATCCGGGACATGCTTCTGTACATGAGAGTTTGATAAAAAAGGCGGAAGAGATTTTAAGTCAGGGTGTTGAAACTGAAGTCATTAGAGACTTCAGAGTTCTTGCTGCTGGTGATGATTTGGAGCTCATTATGAACCATAATCGTGGTACTGACAATGAGGAGGTTCATTCTCTTGCCTGGAAATCTTTTGAGGCTGCAACAGATGTGGCAAAAGAGCTGAAACTCTATGGTGCAGGGCAGGATTTACTCAAAGATGCCTTCTCAGGTAATATCAAAGGCATGGGTCCAGGGGTGGCAGAACTGGAGTTTACTGAGCGAGGGTCTGACCCCCTTGTTGCGTTTATGATGGATAAAACAGAGCCGGGAGCCTTCAACCTGCCAATATACAGGATTTTTGCTGACCCTTTTAACACGGCAGGTCTTGTAATTGACCCCAGTATTCATGATGGTTTTGTTTTTGAGGTATGGGATATATATGAACATAAAAGAGTTTTTATGAGTACACCTGAAGAGACCTATGACCTTCTGGCTTTGATAGGTGCCAAGTCCAGATATGTTATAAAGAGGGTTTTTCCAAAGAAGGGCAGTAAGCTTCCCGCTGATGAGGCAGTTGCTGTTGTTAGCACAGAGAAGCTATACCAGATAGCTGGTGAGTATGTGGGTAAGGATGACCCGGTGGCTCTCGTTAGAGCTCAGTCAGGGCTGCCTGCTCTTGGAGAGGTTCTTGAACCCTTTGCATTCCCTCACCTGGTGAGCGGATGGATGCGAGGAAGTCATAATGGACCACTTATGCCGGTTAGCTTTAAGGATGCAAGATGCACGCGTTTTGATGGCCCTCCAAGAGTTGCTGCTGCCGGTTTCCAGATATCAGAAAAACTGGTTGGGCCGTCAGACCTCTTTGATGACCCTGTGTGGGATTATACCAGGAGGAAGGCTCAGAAAGTTACAGAGTATATGCGCAGGCATGGACCCTTTGAGCCTCACCGCCTGCCAATGGAGGATATGGAGTATACAACATTGCCAGGTGTACTCAAGGAGCTATCCGACCGATTTGAGAAGGTCGAATAGATTTATCCCTCTATTTTATTATTCTTGTCAAAAACCTTAAACTATATTATGGAGATTGCTCACCATGCCACAGGTTACAATAATTTCTGGAAGTCCCTCTGACAGGGGGCTTGCGGAGAATGTGGAAAAGCTTCTGGAAGACTTTAAAGTTAGTTTTGAAACTTATATCGCTTCAGCTCACAGACATCCAGACAAGCTTAGGAAAATAGTCAAAGAAAGCAATGCGGATGTTTTTATAGGTATTGCAGGTCTGAGTGCTGCTTTACCTGGTGTAATAGCTTCTCACACTTTAAAGCCAGTAATAGGTATTCCAAGAGACGTAAAAGTTCTGGGTCTTGATTCTCTGTTATCAATAGCTCAGATGCCTCCTGGAGTTCCAGTGGCAACTGTTGGCATAGACAATGCAAAAAATGCTGCCCTGCTGGCTGTGGAAATTCTTGCAATTAAAGATGAAAAGCTTAAAAATAAGCTGGCAGAGTACAGACTCAACCTTTAAAGTCACAGGTTTTGCACTTGAAGACAGGCACTCTCTCTTTGCTGCCTTCCTTCTCCCAGTGATGTACTTCCATGCTTGAAGAGCCACAGCTGGGACAGATGATAATGCCGGAGTTATCCTTTACAAGACGCTCAATCACGCGCATTTCCTCTACTATGGAAGTCTTTGCATCATTTTTTATAAGGAGAAACTTCTTGAACTTCTTCATATGGGTACTGCACAAACCCAATTCAAACTCTGTTATGAGTTCTGAAGCCTCCCTGGAGCAGAAGCTACACCTCATGTAAAAATATATTTAAATTAACATCTTGATATATTCATAAAAACTCATGAAGGTTGAGACCATGGAAATTATAGAGTTTCAGGAGTTAATAAGAAAAATTTACTTTGAGAAAGATAAAAACAGAGGAAAATCTTCAACTCTTCTGTGGCTGGGCGAGGGACTTGGCGAACTTTATGAAGCTTACAGGAAGGGTGATAGGGAGGGCGTAGCTGAGGAGCTTGCAGATATTATATAGCCTGGGCCAAGTTTTGCCAATCTTGAGGGTATAGACCTCGAGGAAGCTATGATTAAAAAATATCCGGGGGCATGCTACTACTGTAACTCAGTACCATGCAGGTGTAAACAGCAAAAGCTTTTTTAACTCATGGGAAGATTTTATAGTCATGGTAACGAAACTGAAAATCAGAGTTGAAAATGCACTTGAGATTCTTGGCTATTCTGTGATTTTCTCGGCCATTCAAATTCTGTTTGTTTACTTTGTTTTCAGGATAACTTTTTTTGAGAGCTATCGCCATTTATATGACCACTACTTCTTCTTATACAACTACTTCTATCAGGCTCTGATTTCTGTTTATGGCAAAATTTTCGGTAACTCAATTTTAAGCAATCCTGTTTTTTATGGTATGTTTATGAGGATGTTCTTTATTCTCTTTCTTCTGAACATTATTTACTTTGTATATAGAAGTGTGGAGAAAAAAAATGAAGCTGATTGACAGGAAAAAAGGAAAAATATTTGGAATAAATGCTATTGATTTTCTTGTCATAGCTGTTTTTCTGTTTCTCGGTTTTATTACTATTTCTACAGTCTTTCAGAATAAGCTGGTTTATAATGGCGAGGAGGTTTATCAGGCAGTGAAGGCAGTCAATAAGCTGGAGATGAAGGGCTTTCTTGTGGAAGCGACAGTCACAGGAAGGAATATAGGAGACCCCTTTGGCAGTGAAATAGTAAAGCAGGGGATGGTTGTGAATGCTTATGGCGGCACTCTTGTTCTTAAGAATAAATATGATGATAAGACGACTGTTGGAGGTAGTATGAGCTATCTCGAAGATTTTGCAGCAAAGAAAGTTGAACTAAGGCCTCTTTATGACAGTTCTGTATCTTTTTACCCATCGAGGAAAGAATTTTCTAATTTTAGTAACTTTATTGATACTTTAAAGGATATTAAAAAAGAAAGTGGTGCTGTGAATGTTGTATTGAGTGGCAATGTTTTAATTCAGAACCCTAAAATTGATTTTCCTGTATTCAAGAATAATGCTGAAAAATGTTTCACCTGTGTAAGAAGTAAAGCCCAGAAACTGGATATTAACTTCTACTCATTAAATTATTATCTTGTTGATTTGAGCGAGGTTGAAAGGCTGAATTTAAGTTCCGGAAAGGTTACTCTGAAAAACTTTAAAGTTTATCTCGGTTTTTCTGGAAAGCTGAAAGAGGAGAAGCTTGACAGGCTTTATAGTTATCTTGAGGCAGATGGTATTTTAAGAGATAGAAGAGAGGCAACTTATGTATCTGTTGAAAAACTCCTTTAGGTACAGCAGATTTGTATCCATAATTTTTAGCCTTGTAACCTTCTCTATAAATTCACTCAGACGTAGCAGGTTTGTTGCTTTACTATCATTTACTGCAGAAAAGATAATTAATATATATTCAATTTCATGCCTGAGAAGGTTTGTGAATAGTTTATTTTATCCTGCCAGGTTATGGGGATTTATTGACAGGTTAAATTCAAGGTTAAATTTCAATCTTCTTAAGCCTGATAGAATATTTATTCTTGCCTATGCTTCTTTTATTCTTGTGAGCAGCTATACCATATCTCTGAAGGCTCTTGTCTTTCTTCTTGTCACTTTAGTTTTCTTTGTTTTTGGCTTTACTCTCGCAAGAAGGGTGAGTTTCACGAGAGCTGATTTTGAATCAGCATCTCTTAAGGCTGGTGTTCTTCTCTATCTCTTCTCTCTTCTATGCCTTATGCTTGATATCTATTATGTCAGGGAGATTCCACTTCTCGAGCCTATTGCAAGAAAGAAGCTCAGTGTACTTCTCACCTATACTTCAACTTTTATTGTGCTTGCAGGGCTCATAATTGCTTCCTATATTGCATGGGAGTACTATAATGGCAGAAGAAATAGGAGTGATGCCAGGGTTAAGGTGTTTGCACTGGCTCTTACCACAACCTTCCTTGTAACTTTACTTGGCTTCAGAACCCAGACTCTTGTTTCCCTTTTAGGCTTTACATTTGTTATGTATCGCTACGCTCTTATAGGCAATTTTGAAATTATATCAGCTATGGCTTCGGGACTTCTGGCAATTTCTGCTCTGGGAGCCTACAGGGCTATCAGGATTGGCTACGCTCTTGGAATCTCTCACGTTATAGGCAAGAGGGTGGGTGTAACTCTCAGTATTTATAATTATATTGTCAATAACCTCTTCTATGTGAGCCACTTCTCTGGTTACAATGTTCTTCTTACAGGTGTTTACCACGGCAGAATAGCTATTGCAACTTTCTCATCCTTTCTCAGTTTTATTCCTGGCCCCAGTCTTGGTCCAAGAACGATTGTGGCAAGAGAATTTGGGGTTACAGGCGTAACTCTTACATCAACTCTTCTGGGTCCTGTTTCTCTTGACCTTGGACTCATTGGAAGTATTTTATTTTTATTTATTCTTGGAGTTATAATAGGGCTTGCCTTTAAGAATTCCATAGCAACAGCTTCTCCCCTGGCTACAGCCTTCTTTTCTATACTCTTTGCCTATCTCCTTGTAGGTATTGAAACTGGCCTTGTGGATTTCAATGTTTTTGTGCTATTTTCAGTTTCTCTTTTTATTTCCATAGCATATATGGCAGAGGGGAGGAAAAGATGAGGGTACTCCTTCTGAGTATCTGGAAGCCATCCAGAGGTGGTGTTGTAACCCATGTGGAAAAAATTATTGAGAACTCAAAGAATGATTTCACAGTTATAGGATATCCTGAAGCTCTAAATCTTCCTGTTTTCAGGGCTTTTGGTTATATCATTTATGGTTTTTTCAGGGCTGTTATATTATCAGGAAGAAAAAAATTTGATGTGGTTCATGCTCACTATGCATTTCCTCAGGGTTTTCTTGGATTCCTTCTGAGCAGAGTTCTTGGTATTCCTCTTGTGCTCACACTTCATGGAAGCGATATAAATGTTCTGGGAAGGTCAAGGTTGGGTAAACCTCTTGTGAGCTTTGTTCTGAGGCACAGTGATTACATCTGTGCTGTGAGTGAGCATTTAAAGAGGGAGGCAGTTAAGCTGGGAGCAGATGAGAATAAAGTGGAAGTTGTTTATGGTGCACCGGGCACTGAGTCTCTGAAGGATAGAAAGCCGGAGAAGGGTGAGATTCTCTTTGTCGGAAGCTCTGTAAGGCAGAAGGGTCTGGACGTTCTTCTTGATGCTTTCAAAATTGTGAGGAAGAGAATACCATGGGCGAAGCTTTCTGTTGTTGGCGGGGGTATGAAGGAGGAAGTAGCCAGTGGTGTGAGCTTTCTGGGATTCAGAGAGAAGCTTGATGAATTCTATTCCAGGGCTGAGGTGGTTGTTATACCATCAAGAGAAGAGGGTCTGAGTCTGGTTGCTCTTGAAGCTATGGCTCTTGGCATACCTGTAGTTGCCAGCAGGGTGGGAGGTCTGCCCGAGATTCTTGAGGGTAGAGCCATACTTGTGGAAAAGGAAAATCCCTCTGCTCTGGCAGAGGCCATAATAAAGCTTCTTGATGATGAAAAGTTCAGGGAGAAGCTGAGTAAAAAAGAGGTAAGGTTTACGGGCAGAAGACTGGGTGAGAATATGGATAGAATATACACCAGGGCTAAGGATGGGTCACTTGAATTTTTCCTTTAACTAATAAAATGCTCAGAACTTCATTCCTTTCATTATTTTGGTGAGAGCACCCGGAGAAAAGCCTCTCTTCATCCCTCTCTTTCCGAAACCCTTAAAAGCATTATGCATCAGCTTATAATAGTTCATCAGCTCCTTCACATCCTCAGGTTCCGAACCGGCACCTCTGGCAACTCTCTTCATTCTTGAGGCATTGATAATCTTTGGCTTTGCCCTCTCCTGCACTGTCATTGAATCCATAATAATTAAGAACTTTTTGAACTTCTCCTCTGTAACATTCGAAGCTTCTTTGGGCAGAGACATTCCCATTCCAGGTATCATACTCATCACAGAACTGAGGGGGCCCATCTTCCTGATACTCTGAAGCTGTTCATAGAGGTCGTCGAGAGTAAAATCTCCTTTGAGCATCTCTCTGGCCTTCTTTTCATCCAGGACATCTTTTGCCTTTTCGAGGAGAGTTTGAAGGTCACCCATACCCAGAATTCTTGAAATAAAGCGTTCTGGATTGAACACTTCCAGGTCACCCATCTTTTCTCCCACGCCTATGAAACACACAGGTGCACCGGTTTCCGCCACAGCGCTTAGAGCTCCGCCTCCTCTGGCTGAGCCATCGAGTTTTGTAAGAATAACCCCGGTTATGTCTATGGATTCATGAAAAGCTTTAGCCTGAGCACCTGCCTGCTGCCCTATATTTGAATCTATAACAAGGAATTTCTCATCAGGTTTGAATATTTTATTTATTTCCCTCATCTCTTTGAAGAGGTCCTCCTCCTTTCTGTGCCTTCCTGCTGTGTCTAAAATAACAATACTTGTATTAAGCTCCTGAAGACCATGCTTCACAATTTCAATAGCATTTTTATTTTCAGGCTCTCCGTAAATCTTTATTTTAAATGGTTCAGCAAGCTGGAAAAGCTGTTCATAGGCAGCAGGTCTGTATGTATCCGCTGCTATTATTGATGTGCTCAACCCTCTCTTTGAAAAATATCTTGCCAGCTTTACAGTTGTTGTGGTCTTGCCCGAGCCCTGAAGACCCACCATGAGTATTCTCGACTTATTGGGCAGGGAGTAGCTTTTACCTGAGCCAAGGAGATTTGAGAGTTCTTCATAGAGAATTGTTATTACATGTTCCTTCCTTCCCAGTCCTGCTTTTGGCTTCTCTTTAAGTGCTCTCTCCTGTATTCTTTTTGAAATCTTCATTACCAGCTTAACGTTGACATCTGCACTGAGTAAAGCTCTCTGAATATCTTTTATTACTTCCTTAACAAGTCTCTCATCAATTATCCCTGCTCTGGAAATCTTCCTGAGAACACCACTCAGGTTGTCTCCCAGCTTCTCAAGTGCCATATTATATAAAAGAAGCTTTCCCATTGTAAATAAATACTGCCGTTTATCTAGAGAAAGGATTTTTCAGGATGTTTAAGTTTCGATTTTTATAACTATTTTTATAACTAAAACTTCATATTTTATAACGGAGATAATGTCTAAACGGTGATAATTTATGAAAATTGAACACAGTGTTGCTGATACTGTAAAGGCTCTGGCAATCTGGGGTGTTTTTCTTGCTTCCCTGATTTTTATTCTGCCAATAAATAGTATTATGCCAGATGGAAGATTTGCGTCATGGTTTATTGGGTATATGACTATGGCTGGTTTCAGTTTCTTTTTTATATATATGCTGGCAATATTTAAAAATAAATCCTATATCGACCCTGAAGGTTATTCTGAAGGCTGAGTCAGTATCTTTTTAGTATTCTGTACATGGTATCTCTCATAGCAGCTGGTCTGTCTATCTGCTTGATGAGTGCCACAATCTCTTTTTTTGGCATATAATTAATATCTTTTCCTGTGGCTCTGACAACATTCTCCTCAATCATGGTTCCTCCGAAGTCATTGGCTCCATAGTTCAGTGCCACCTGAGCAATTCTTTTTCCCTGGGTTATCCAGGAGCACTGGATATTCTGTATGGCCTCCTGAAAAATAAGTCTTGAAACCGCTATAACCTTTAGATAGTCAATACCTGTGGCAAGAGCACCGTAGTCAAGCTTCCTGCCCAGAGCTGTCTTTCCTGGCTGAAAACTCCAGGGTATAAAGGCTGTAAAGCCTCCGCTCTTTTCCTGAAGCTTCCTTAGCTTTAAGATATGCTCTGTTCTCTCTCTGCTGCTTTCTCCCATACCAAAGACCATAGTGGCAGTTGTTGGAATGTCAAGGGAATGTGCAATCTCCATAACTTTCGCCCATTCTTTCCAGGTTATTTTCCCGGGACTTACTTTTTTTCTGACCCTGTCAACAAGAATTTCTGCACCTCCGCCTGGTATGCTATCAAGGCCAGCTTCTCTTAGCCTGATAAGGGTCTCTTTAACACTCAGGTTAGAGACTTTTGCAATATTCGAAATTTCACTTGGTGAAAAGAAATGTGTCTGAACACCTGGAAATTTCTCCTTTACTGTTCTGCATATATCCTCATAATATTCGATTTCAAGCTCGGGATTCAGGCCACCCTGCATAAGAACCTGGGTTGTACCGAGTCTTACAGCACTTTCAATCTTCTTTAAAATCTCCTCCGGACTCAGCACATAGGCTTCGCTGCTCTCGCCTGTCCTGTAGAAGGCACAGAAGCTGCATCTGCTTGTGCATATATTGGTATAATTTATATTTGTGTCTACCACAAAGGTAACAGTCTCTCCGCAGATTTTTTTTCTCAGAGAATTGGCAGAATAACCGAGAAGATTGAAGTCTGCAGTGAAAAGTTCTTCAGCCTCCTTTATTCCCAGCTTTTCTCCTGCTATTGCTTTTTCAATCCCCTCCATCAGAGCACCTCTGCGAACCTGAGGTCAGGAATCTCATTGATAATTCCATGTTTCTCTGCAAGAATGAAATACTCCTCAAGCCCTTCAAGAGCATCTTCATTGAGATTGAACTCGAGCTTCCTGAGATGTGCCGAAAGATATTCCTGTGGAAGAGAGGCTTTTTCAGCCAGGTCTCCGACAACTCTGTCAAAATTCTTTTTAGCATATCTTCTTGACTCATTAAGAGCATTATATATCTTTCCTGCTTCTGGAGAATTCAGAAGCCACAGAGCATACACCATCTTCTTTCCTGTCAACTCATACCAGACTGTTCCAAGGTCAAGTAGCAGAAGCTCGGGTTTATTATAAGCCTCTTTAAGAGCATCGTCTCCGATAAGAAGGGCTGCTTCGTAGTGGGAGAGCATTTTCTTTAAATCAGGTTCAACCCCTCTGACAATCTCGGCATCTATACCCTTCTCCTTCAAAATAATCTCCAGTAATGCTACGGAGCTGGCACTTGTTGCTGGCGTTGCTATTGTTTTTCCTGAAAGCTCCTCAAGCTCTGAAGCTTCTGAAAATATGAGAATACTTCCTGTTTCTCCTTTTGCAGAGATAGAGAAATCAGGTAAAATATATAGCTGTCTGAAGTGCTTTGCATAGATTATTGAAGAGGCTGGAGCAATATCCACATCCCCCTTAATAAGCATTTTTCCCAGTTCTGGAGGATGAGCTCTGACAAAGCTGGCTTCAGCTTCAAGCTTAACTTTACCCTCCCTTATGCCATAATATATGAAATCTGTGTTCTTGAAAAAGGTTTCGCCTATTTTCACTTTACCACTTTCTGATTATACTGTAATCCGTGCTTCTCTGCACAGGTTTTAAACCTGCCTTTCTTATCATTGCCAGAAGCTCTTCAACAGTTGCAGATTTTGATGTGGTTGCACCAGCTTCATGGGCGACTTTTTCCTCTATAACTGTTCCGTCTATATCATTTGCTCCCGAGCGCAGGGCAACCTGGGCAAGCTTCTTACCAAGCATAATCCAGTAAGCCCTTATGTTTATGAAACTTTCTCCCAGCACTATCCTTGAAATAGCTATGGTTTTCAGAATATCAACACCGCTCGTCTTCATTCCAATCTCTCTGCCGAGAGGGTTATTCTCAGGATGATAAACAAGAGGTATGAAGCTTAAAAACCCGCCTGTCTCTTCCTGAAGTTTCATAAGCCTGAACATGTGCTTTACTCTCTGCTCAGGTTTTTCAATATGCCCGAAGAGCATTGTGGCATTACTCTTAATTCCAAGCTCGTGTGCAGTTTTCATGACATCAAGCCATTCTCTTGAGGAAGCCTTGGCTGGACATAGCTTTTTTCTTATGGAATCATCAAGAATCTCTGCACCTCCGCCTGGCATGAAGCCTAAACCTGCCTCCTTTAACCTTTCGAGAACCTCTCTGGTAGACATTCTGAAATTATTAGAGAAAAAGTGAATTTCTGTAGCTGTAAAGCCTTTAATAGATATGTCTGGAAACTTCTTTTTAATTTGCCTGAGAGTACCTTCATAGTACTCAAATGGTATGTCAGGATTGTGGGAGCCAACAATATGCAGTTCAGTTGCACCCATTGCAACTGCCTCAGAAGCTTTATTGAGAATTTCTTCACTGCTCATAGTATAGGCTCCTTCTTCTCCAGCTTTTCTGTAAAAGGCACAGAATTTACACCTGCTTATGCATATATTTGAATAATTAATCTGTCTGTTTATTACAAAGCTGGCATAATCGCCTGCCTGTTTCTCCCTCAGGTAGTCTGCAAAGCCTGTAACCAGGTGGAGGTCTGATTTAAAAAGTTTAGAGGCATCCTTCTCTGTTAGCTTCTCCCCGGATAGAATGCCCTGAATTATTTCAGTTGATTTATCTTTTGAACTCTTAAGTATTTGGTCAAAGCCAGACATCCAGTTTAGCTTCTCTTCTGAATATTTAAATTTAGCCCTTAGCATATGTATTCACTCTACAGTTTTGCTTACGCCTGCGCCCGAGAAAGTTGCCATCTCTCTCAGTATTTTTACACCTGCCTCTATAATACTCATGGCAAGTGCTGCACCTGTGCCTTCTCCCAGCCTGAGATTGAGGTCAAGTACAGGTTCAAGTTTCATATGCTCAAGTATTATTTTGTGTCCTCTTTCGACACTTCTGTGAGCAGCAAATATATAATCACTCACATCCGGGTTTAAAGTATGAGCTATAAGTGCTCCTGTAGTGGAAATAAAGCCATCGCTGACAACAGCAACTCTGTTTGAGGCTGCAGCTAAAGTAACGCCGGCCAGGCCTGCAATTTCAAAGCCTCCCACCTTGCTCAGAACATCTATAGCATCTTTACCCTCTGGTTTATGAAGCTCCAGAGCCTTCTCTATAATTGTCACCTTTTTTCTGTAAGCCTCTTCTCCTATACCAGTGCCCCTGCCGGTAACCTCTTCAGGTGTTCTGCCTGTTATGGCACTGCATATTGCAGAACTTGAGGTTGTATTACCTATACCCATATCACCCAGTGCAATAAGCTCTGCACCTCTGAATTGCTCATTGAAAATTTCAATTCCCGCTTCAATTGCTTCTACGGCCTGTGCTCTTGTCATGGCAGGCTCTCTGGCAAAGTTCCTTGTTCCGTAACCTACCTTCTTTACAATTAGCCCTGGTGCCTCTATATCACCTGAGATACCAAGGTCTGCAACGACAACTCTTGCATTCACATGCCTGGCAAGCACATTTATGGCAGCTCCGCCATTAAGAAAATTAAGAACCATCTGCTTTGTGACTTCGCCGGGATATGCACTTATACCCTCTTCTACAATGCCATGGTCACCGGCAAATGTGAAAACAACCTTATTTTTAATTTCGGGAATAGCATTGCCCTGAATACCGGCAAGCTTGATACTGATATCCTCAAGCTTTCCCAGGCTACCCCGGGGTTTTGTCAAATCATCCTGCCTCTCCCTTGCCTTCTCCATAGCTTCAGAGTCAACAGGTTCAATTCTTTTGATAGTGTCTTTAAGAAGCTCCATAAATATCACCAGATATAAGTGGAAAATGAATTATTTAAAATTTGCCTGAAATTTCACTTTAGCATGAGCTCTTTATAACGTTCAGGTTATCAGATTGGAAAATTTTAAGTAGTTATTAGTAAACTTCCTTAAGTGATTGTCATGAATGCAGAGAGCATTTTGGAAGAACACATAGACATTATAGACAGAGAAATAAAAAAGGTTTTCGAGGGCAGAGATTTTCCCCGGGAACTATATGATATGATGAAATATCACCTGGGCTGGGTTGATGAAAACCTTGAACCTGTTGAGAGATACAAAGGAAAGCGCTTCCGCCCAACCATGTGTCTTCTTGCTTATCACAGTCTGGCAGGAGTATACGACAAGGCACTTCCTGCTGCAGCCTCCATTGAGCTTATACACAACTTTTCTCTTATTCACGATGATATTGAAGACAGAGATGAAACAAGAAGAGGTAAGCCTACTGTATGGAAGCACTTTGGTGTGGAGCATGCAATAAATGCGGGTGATGGAATGCATGTACTTGCCAATCTTGCAGCTCTCAGGCTTCAAGAGGTAAATGTGGCAGATGCCAAGATAATAAATGTGCTTAAAATTCTCAACAATACGGTAATGGAGCTATGCGAGGGGCAATATCTTGATATGGGATTCGAAAATAAAATGGATGTTGATATTGACCTTTACCTCAAGATGGTTTACAGGAAGACAGCAGCTCTGATTGAGGCTTCCTTCTGGATAGGGGCAATGCTCGCAACGGATAATGAGGTGAAAATTGGGCATTTCAGAAGTTTCGGAAGGAATATTGGTATAGCCTTCCAGATAGTTGATGATATAATAGGGATATGGAGCAGCAAAACAGGAAAACCCAGGGCAAGTGACATAAGAAATAAAAAGAAAACCCTCCCGGTAATCTATGCTATTAGTAAGGCTTCCAGAGAAGATAGAGCATTTATTCAGAGAATATATTCAAAAAAGGAGATTCTGTCAGACAAAGAGGTTGAAGAAGTGCTTGCTTTACTTGAAAAGGTTAAGGCCAGGGAATTTTCAATCAAAACAGCACGTAAATATGAAGTCAGTGCCCTGCAGGAGTTCGATTCTCTTGGAATAAAAAATCCTTCAATTGAAAAAATAATATCACTTTCAAAATTCCTTATAACAAGAAGTTACTGAAATTTCGTAATAAATCTTGAGACAAAACTTTCAAATTTTTCTTTCGGGTTATCTTCGGGTAGCTTCAGGTTGAGAATATCTGCCATATTTGAAAAGAGTATCTTATGTTTGTCATCTTCACTCATTGGCAGAGAATTTATTTTGTGTATCTCCTCAAGAGGATAATCTCTCTCTGCATTTGAACCAAAAACAAGCCTGTCACAGGTTATACTTTCAAGGGTTTCTGTGATAAAATCACCGCTGATAGTAGAGGTTTCAAAGAAGACATTTGTCTCTGGAATAATCCTGATAAAGTCCTCTCCTTTTCTTATTCCAAGGTGTGCAAATATGAAATTTACATCAGGAAAACTTATTATTACCTCATTAACCTCATCTAAATCAAAATTAGTTCTGTCAGGTTCCGAATGAACAAAAACGGGTACGTCAAGTTCATGAATCTCCTCGAAAAGCCTCCATATAGCATCATGAGAAAATTTGAAATTCGCCTCCGTATCAAGGGCCAAACCTTTAAATCCAAGCTCTTCCATTGCTCTGTCCGCTTCAGGCACTCCAGTCTCTGGATTGACTGAAGCAAAGCCTATAATCTCATCCCTGCCCGAGATTTCCTGCTTTATAAGGTTATTCAGATTTTCAATATCCACATCATTGAAACTCTCAGGTTTTGGTATGAGACACCCTCTGTAAAGGTTCTTCCATTTAAAGGCTTTTACATTATGGATATGGGCATCTATTATCATAATTCTAAATAGTGTCACTTCTTTTTAAATATACTGCCAGCTCCCGAAGAGCCTCTTTCACTTTTTCCTTATCGCCAGTGATGACAATATGCTCCTTCTGGTGCCTCTTGATAAAAACATTGTATTCTCTGGCGATTTCTCTCAATCTTTCTGGTGTTGTCCCGGCCGGCTGCTTCAACCTCACCCAGTATTTGCCTCTTGGCAGGTGGGGGTAGAATCTGGATGAATTGAGAATATACTCACCATACTTCTCTCCTGCCACAATCTTTCTGAAAACCTTTTCCCATCGCTCAGTAAATTCACTGCCCAGAGGTTCGGCAGCAGAGAAAATTTCTATATTTACCTCGTCAAGCAGACTATCTGTTATAGCAAGAAACTTATTATCAGCAGTTTTGTTCATAACTGCCTCATTTATCATTGATTTTACATTCCTGAGAAGCTCAGAAGCTCTGGGAACAGAAAATTTATTTCTGTTTATTTCAATAAGCATATCAAAGTTTGCCAGCCACTTCTGCTGGAGAATCTCAAAACTTTCATCAATAACTTTTCTCATGGGCTATGTGTGAAAAGTAACACCTCTAATTTTTTATATCAGGAAGTTCAATATAACTATTGAGGTGGAAGTATGGGTTTATATGTTGTTCTATCCAAATTGACAGATGAGGGAGCAAAAACTCTTAAGTTAAAGCCTGAGAGAGTGAAAGAAGTTAATCATGAGCTTGAGAAAATGGGAGTAAAGGTTTTGAGTCAGTATCTTACTCTCGGAAAATTCGACTTTGTAAATATTGTTGAGGCAGAGGATAATACAGTCATAGCAAGGGCTATGATTGAACTCGCATCCAGAGGGACAGTGAGGACAATGACACTCCCTGCCATGCCTGTGGATGAAATGCTGGAGAAACTTAAGTAGAAACCCATTTTCTGTTTTTAAAATTTTATATGTTGGATTCTGTTGTATTTAAAGGTGTTGCAGAATAGTTGGTAATTCTTTAAATTTTAACCTTTAAATCTTGAGATGAGATAAAAATGGGTTCCACTTAACGTTAGGGATATATGACGTTTACGCGAAACGAAGTGGAGTGAGAGCTCGCCGTGGCTTGAGTAAATTCAGAGCCCCGTTACTGTCTATCCATAAATCCACACATATCAATTAATTTTGCTTTAGTTTTCTACCCAGAATCTGGTTGGCTTCCTTTCGAAATATTCAAGGCATCCGTGAAAAGAGCAATGGATAATAAAAGCCTCGAAACGATGTTTGAAGGAATGAGTCTATAGACCATTCACATATCTTTTCATTACATAAGGAGAAGTCATAACTGAAAGTAAAGCCCCATAATTGAGATTGAAAACCACTTCATCTCCTACTTTTAAGTCTACCTGTTTTGCAGATACTATGATATGGTCACTACTCGCCCCCAGGATATCGATATCCAATCTGGGGGTTAGTCCAGAAACCAGAACATCCTGTAATCCAACTCCAAGCATCACTCTTCTCATCTGGCCACAATCTTGAAACTCGGGAATATTTCCAAATGCGTCTTGACAAACCTTTCCATAAGGTATAGATGGTTTTATCTTCGATTCAATTACCTCTGCAATCAGTGTGAATGCATCTGTGTATAACCCGGGGATAGGCGTTCTATAGAGGGTTTCACACCCTAAATAGATAGATTCACCCAATCTTAAGTTATTGACCCTTCCAACATCCTCTGTGGACACGAACCAGGTATAATTGGCTGAATTCCCACCAGAAACAAACTCCAATGTCAGTCCGAACCTCTCTTCAATGTCTCCAGCAAGTGAGGACAGGTACCCCATTTTCTCCTCGTCCGGTTTGATTCCCCCGAAACAGGCCAGATTTGTTCCTATACCTGCAAGCTCGATTCCTTCCAGCGACATTACCTCTTTAACTGTGTCCTCTAAATCCGAAGGCATCAATCCCTCCCTTAAATCACCCAGCTCCACCATTAAAATTATTTTATGTGTGGTATTACTGTTCACGGCAAACTTTGAGAGTCTTTTGACTACTGATAGCTCCGAATTAAGACTAATGTCGGCATACTTTACTACTGATTCAGCCTGGCTAGGGATGGGTGTTCTCAATAGGACAAACTGTGCCTGTATGCCTGCCTCACGCATCCTCTTGATGTTGGTTATCCTTGAATCGGCAAGTGTATTTATTCCGCTTTTTACCAGGGCATCAGCAATACTGGGGTCTCCGCAAACCACTTTTGTGACGCCAATTACGCCGATGCCTTTTGAACCATATAGTCCCTTCAAATTTTTAGCATTATGTGCGATTTTTGCAAGGTTTATCTCTATTCTGGGTGTTGTCATATCAATCACTATTTTTTGGTAGTTCTGGAAACGCTTTGAATATACCTTTGACAAGTTTTTCGCATCCATACTTTAGAACATCCGTCGTCAGTAATTGAAACATCTTTTCATACTCTGTTATAACCTCTTTGATTTCCTCGTCGGTCATATCTTCGTGGTTGATTGTGATGGCGATTACCTCCGATCTCGAAAAGATTTCTATCATCTCTATCTCACTTTTCAGGGTTGGCATTGGTATATATGGGAAATCTCCAAGGTTCTTTCTTTTCGGAGAGTGCTGAACTATAATAGCCTTCGGCTTTGCACCCCGTACAATAGCACATGGGCTAAGGTATGCAGGATGGCTAATGGCGCCCTGGCCTTCAACTATAATTATGTCGGGATGCTCCGTGTCATATGCTTTCATAACTGCATTTTCAATTTCCCCTGTCATAAACTCTTCAACAATGGCATCCACTGCAACGCCATACTTTGCGCCTTGAATTAATCCTGTCTGTCCAGTTGCCACGAACGCAACGTTCAACCCCACTTTCCTCAATGCTTCCACAAGGATAATCGATGTGGTTCTCTTGCCAACTGCGCTGTCTGTGCCAAGTACGGCCACTATTGGTATGTTGACCTTCAGAATGCGCCCAGAGAAAATATGCAACTCCTTTTTTGCGAGAGGTTTTCTGACATCGTATATCTTGACCCCACACTCCTCTGCCTTCTGTGTAAACTCTTCGTCATCGGTAAAGAACTCATGAAGGCCGTTTACTATGTTCATCCCCTTTTCCATCGCCTCAAGTAATATCTTCCTCTGCTCCTCCTTAAGAAATGCATCAAGAGGTGCAACACCGTATATGAAATAGTTTGGAATCTCTTTTAGTCTCTCAACGGCATCATCGAAATCATGGAATATAGGTATCCCATTTTTTACTCCATCGAGATATTCTCCAGCATCCATACCAGCCTTTGTACTGTCGATAACACAGGCGATCTCGTACTTTTCAGAGTGCCTGACAAGTCCATTTGCAGTCTTCCCATCCATCTTCCCAAATTCTTTTTCACAATATACTATTGCCTTTGCTTTCATGTATTGTTTCCTCAATTTTTATTTTATCGCTTAAAATCTGCGAAAATAGTTCCACAATAGCTTCTAGAAGCTCAAAATAGAACTTATCATTAGAAAATTCAAAAGAGACATCTTTTGCATCATGAATATATACTCTAGCGAAAATCTCATCTTCTTGTATTCCTGTTAAAGGTTTTTCTGAAATCAAAAGAATTGGATGTTCTCCGTTGAGTTATCCAAAATACGACCCTCCAATCTTTGCTTTTTTACGGGCCTGCTCAAAAACTGCCTGAACTGTTCTCGTAGTTATGTACTGTCCTTGATTTGCTCCTGGAAATAGCCATGTTTGGGGTTTATATCCCCTCTGGTATTCTCTCAATATCTCCAACGCTACATCAGAAAGCATCGTATGCCTTCCCTTCTTACCTTTTGCTCCTTTTATGTGAATCAGTCCCCTCTCAGCATCAATATCCTTCTGGCTTTAACTTCACTACCTCACTCACATCAATCCAGCGGAATATATAAGCATCAATATTACTTTGTGTTTAACGTGGATGCCGAACAATTCTTCTTTTCTGCCAAGTGATACAGATAATCCCTCACGTCGCTATTGGAAATCGTGTAAGGGGTTTTCTTAGCAAATTTCAAAAAATCTTCATTGTAATGCAGGTAAAGCTTTATTGTTTTCCTGCTGTACTTTCTTGCTGTCAGCTCTTCCTTCAATTCATAAAACCATATATAGCTAATTTTATAAGCTTAAAGTGTAATTATAACAGAGGTGTTTTTATGGAGCTGGACCAGGTAAATTTCTATAAATTGAATGTCAGAAGCTGTGTTGTTATTACAACTGTATCAGAAAGAGGCATAAGTAATGCTGCCCCTTTCAGTTTTAACTCGCCTATAAGCTTTTCACCCCCACTATTTGGCATATCCTCTCAGCCAGGACACGATACTTGGAGGAATATTAATGAAAATAAAGAATTCGTTGTGAATTTTGTTGACGAAAGCTTTGGTAATCTGATGCATATACTAGAAAAGGACTTTCCCTATGAGGTAAGTGAAATTAAAGAGGCTGGCTTAACTGAAGTGTCTTCAACAGAGGTATCACCTCCGAGAATAAAGGAAGCTTATGCCTGGCTTGAATGCAGGCTGTATGATGCCAGGGAGCTGGGGGACCACGTCTGGATTACAGGCGAGGTGGTTAAGGTTGATGTGAAGGATAAATGCTTCGATAAAGCTCTCAATCCAGAAAAATGCAGGACTTTACTCCATATTTCAGGTAAATATTTTGCAGTGCCCAAACTGGAAGAATTCAGGAGGGCCTGAGTATTCTTGATTTTATCAGCAGATACTTTATCCAGCCGATATATAATGGTGAAGGTTACAATATTTATAATACTGTTGTCTACGGTCTTGTTCTTGGTGTAGGAATAATTTTAGTGGAAAAACTTCTGATAAAACTCAGAATAAAGGTTGACTACAGATTTTTTATAGCTCTTTTACCTTTTCTTGTCTTTGCTTCCACATCGAGAAGTCTTGTAGATGCCTCAATATTTCCCAGAACAGCACTTTTAATAACACCCGGGATATTCATAACCACGGCTTTTCTGGCATTCTTCTCTCTTATTGTGTCTCTGGGGCTTCAGAAGCGGGGGATAGAGTATCATAAAACCATGTTTGCTCTTGGTTCTATTTTTACCATATATCCTATCTACAAAGTTTTTACATCCATATCTTACTGGAAACCCTTTATACAGATTTCTTTTCTTCTTTTATTTTCAATTTTAATCTTTATGTATGGTTTTGAAAGACTGGGTTACTCCCGGCTGAAAAACCCGTGGGTGAAGGCTGTTTTTGGAGGGCATCTTCTTGATGCCACTGCCACTATTGTTGGTGTAACATACTATAGCTTCTTTGAGGAGCATGTTTTTGGAAATTGGCTTATAAATCTTACACATACTGCCTATATCATATATCCTCTGAAGCTTGTTGTGCTTGTAATAATAATTTATATAATCGATTCTATGGTTGAAAAGGAACAGAGGAACTACTGGTATCTTGCCTTCTTTATTCTTGGTTTTGCACCTGGTCTGAGGGATGCCTTAACAATAATGCTTTTGGGATAATTTAAAGGAGTATCTAACAAATCTTAGCATGAAATCCAGCATCTTTCAGGGAAGACGATAATCATATATATTTCTGATAAGAAAAATCAGAAATGTCTAGATAATTTTATATATCAGCATTAACACCTTAATATCAGGTGGTCTTATGGTCTCGAAATTAACTGAACTGGCAGGAAAGGATGTTTTCACAGAGGAGGGTGAGCATGTCGGTGCTCTTAAGGATATAACCATTGACCCTCTGACGGGGAAGGTACTGGCAATTCTGATAAAAGATGTGGGTAAGGAGTTTTTCAAGAAGCTATCTCTTGAAGATGTGAGAGGACTGAGCATACCTTTCAAGGGTGTACGGGCAATTAGCGATGTGGTTATACTCAAAAACACTATATATAATGCAAGACCTGCTGAGTGAACTTCATATCATGCTTCTTCAAATGAGACAAAAACAGAAGATAAAAAAGATTCATCTCTGGATTTAATCTTGAAAGGATGCATGAATTGGGCTAAACTACTTAGAAACCCTCCTTTTTTCAATTAAGTAATTCAAAAGTTGAAATATTCAATTTCAATTTGGGTGGAGGCGTTAGCCGAAACCTCATAAACGCATGGACTATATGAAGTTCAAACTAAAGAAATTTTCAGTGTGAGCAATCTGCCCATCATTATACTTTTATTTCTTCGAATGGATTCTTATCTCCACAAACATCTTCAGCGGCCCATAGCTCTGCTATTTGTTGAGAATTGAATTTATGTTCTTGAATAAGATATTTTGCCAATCCTTCAAAGGTATACCATCTCCAGCATTTGCAGCAGCAGGGACCTTCGTCAAAAATAGTCAGTGCTTTATTAAAAGTTATCTGTTGGTCAGCTGTAAGTTTGATTGTATTATCATACTCTATCAGTTTATTTGCCCGTGAAACAGATACATTCCAGGGGTCCTTGGGTATCTCTTTAATATCTTTGTATCTTTCCAGATAAATCACCTGCTTCTTATATCTTGAAAGTTCCATTTTGCCACAGCAAGCACCCTGAAGAAATTGCCCGTCGGATAACTGACTTAGACCTCCACAACTACCTGTTACTGGTGATTCATTTAGGGATATAAATCTGGCTTCTAAATTTTGCGTAGACATGCTTATGGAAGTTGGATTTGTGTTTTTAAAATTGGAATAAGAGAATATGATTCCTGCAAAGACAACAATAAAGATTCCTATTATAAAATAATAATTTATATTCTTGATTTTCATGATTATTACATAATTAACAACAGATATAAAAAAGTTTCTTTATAAGGCAGCTTAAAAACATTTTGTATGACATATCGTGTTTAAAAAAAGTTTTTTTGTTAAAGAAAATTTTGGCTAAACACTATTTTATGTAAAGAAATTGTGAGTGTAAAAGTATAAAGTTTAGTTATAAGCATTTTATATTTATCCTGTTTGTATATGTATGAACCTGAGAAGTTGAAACCTGAATCAGATTTAAAATGTTTCAGTGAGGATGGAAAGAATCATATATGTTTTTTGTTAATAATACTTCTGGAATCCAGTTGATGATACAGTCTTTGCCAGCTACGCCAAAACAGAAACCTTTTTATTATTCTTAACTTAATATTTCAATGTGGTCGAAGAGCTTTCAGTCACTGGAGAAGTTAAATATATACTGCTGATTATTGCAATGGGTGTGATAATATTTGCAATATCGCTTCTCATATATATGGGGAAAATTAGCCTTCTGGCCAGTACTCTTATAATTTTGGCATTTTATGTTGTACTCATTTTTATTGTGATGAGTTTCAGGAAGAAATTTCTAATTTGAATATTAAGTCAATAGTTGAGAGGGTCGGTTTTCATGAATTCCCTGAGCACAGTTGTTGCATAGCTGCCTGGGGGAAGGAAAAAGCTGAAGCTTACCTTTATCAAACTTGGATTTAATTCATCCTCCTCGACATCAAAAGAAATTTTAGTGTTTATACTTGCCCTTCTGTCCTCTCCGGTCACAGAAACTTCGGGCATACTGTTTATCTTAAACTGCTCCATAGTTAAACCCTCTCTCTCTAAAACTTCTTTTTCGATCCTGCCTATTTCATCCTGAGAAAAACCGCTTTTATAACCAAGGAGCTTTATATTTTCGTTTCTGATATTTATACCTTCAGCTATAGCCCCGCTCAGCACCTCATTGAAGATATGGCTCTGGCAAGCATGTACAAGCATTTTTCTCAATTTTTTTGGTAGCCTTCGCAGGGCACCTGCAAAATCCCTGGGATTCTTTACAAGGGCATCGAGCATATTCCTCTCGTAGTTCAATCTACCGGGATATACCTCAAGTGCTTTTTTAAAGTCGCCCGTTTCAGAGAGCGTCTCTCTGGCATCTCTGGCGTCCTCTCTTTCTCCCGGATAGGGTCTGGCAAGGTACTGCATCACAGCACCATCAAGGTCACCCTGGATAATCTTCTTTCCCACCAGATGAGTGTTGGGTCTCACTGTACCAAACCTCTGATATCCGAAGTAGTTTGGCACACCTCCCAGAGAAAGCTGGCTCACAGTCTCCTGCATAACCTCTTTAATATGACTTATATCTCCTTCAGTCTTTCTGATGGTGATTTTAAACTTATTTCCCAGAAGGTCTCCGAGGTTCACCCTTTCGTCACTTCTAATAAAATTATAAAGTTTAATATCCTTCAAATTCAGAACTCCGAGATTTTCTTTTTCAATATTCCAGACAGACATTCTCTGCTTTGTTACTGCTCTCTTATCCTTTGTACCAGCATAACCAAAGCGCTTTCTCGATATATGCAGGGCTCTGGAAATATTGCCTACAGCCCTCATAGTGTCCCAGTTCCTCTTTTCCATGATTAAATGAAGATATTCCCCTTCATCATCCTGTCTTGAATCCTCAAATACTTCATCAACAGAGAAATCATCTACAACTTGCCTGAGTTTACCCTTTACTCCAGGAGTATTACTGATAAAGTAATTCAATCCGAGAAGCCTGTCGAGTTCAAAAGGACTTATCATTTTTCCTCTCCTTAGGAATTCATAACCCGAAGGTAACACCTGCAATATTAGTTAACTTTATTTATTATTGCAGGAATTAAACTCTCAGTAAACTACTCCCCCTAACTACCGTCAGGTTGTGTGAAAACTCATGTTTGCATGAAAAATAAGTAATATATGTCCATGAAATCACAAAAGGGGGTAGAAAATTCACAAAATATAGGGTTTTCACACAGTCTGCCGTTAGGAAGGAGCTTTCCATCTGAGGTTAAGTATAGTGCACAGCACCACTGAGAACCCTGTCATCTGGACGGAAGAGCTGGTTTACAGCGACTCCAGCTCTGGTAAGCTGGGAAAACAATTTAGG
>BDTY01000080.1 GCA_002897955.1 archaeon BMS3Bbin15 | reverse complement strand
CACATATAAAAAGGTTTCTACACTACAGAAATTTGTGGAATCAGAAGTCATTCAGTCCTGGAAATAAAAGGACTACATGAGTGATTGTTCTATGAAATAACGGAAAAAATCCAAAAGAGGATTGACGTTATAGTCTGTGCTAGGAATATGTTTCTGTACAGGTACGTGGACATCCATGAGAAAGATATTCTCGTCCTGGTTCAGCATGGTCTTCAATTGCTGGGCAGATATTCCACGGTACTCTACATTCACAGCACTGGATGCCTGAGTTTTTGTACCTGCTCCATTGTGAACACAGCCAGCAAAGAGCAAAAGAGTTGCCAATAGAAGTAATCCAACTATTCTGTTCATATATGCTCAACATATTTTAACAAGATTCAAGGAATTATGAATCTCTGTAATGTCTAAGGCTGCTGAAATATGTACTTTTAATATTCAGTGGAAAGTTATTTAACTGGAGTCTGGTGAAATCAATTCTTAATATTATCATTTAATTTCAACTACTCTTCTATTGGAAGGGGACTTTATTGCCCGGAGAAAATGAAAGTAATATAGAATGGTGAGATAATTGCAGTTAAAATATTCGATGGTCAGAAAGGTAATTAATATTTTAATTCTCGTTGTAGCTATTGTATTGATTTACTTTTACTGGCATAAATTTCTGTCTCTTGCCGATACTACACTGAAATACCTCAAAAATATAATTTTAAAATATGTGCTTTTGGCCTTCTTTGTATATCTTGCTGTTATAGTTGTAATAGCTGCCAGATGGAAAACCATTCTTGGTTATCTGGACTATAAATTTAAAACTGTCTCTCTGGTTCCGATAATTTTTGGAACAGTGCCTATAAATAATCTCACGCCTGCCAATCGTATGGGAGGGGAGCCATTAAGGATTCTCTGGGTTAAAGAAAAGTTTGGTGTTCCATATACTCCGGCAATTATGTCTATATTATTCGAAAGACTTTCAGAAGCTATACCTGGAATTATTCTCATTGGTTTTACTCTGTATTTCATGGTCTCCTTTTTTCAACTGGATTATAATCCTACCAGAATTCTAAAATATCTACTGATTGTTCTCCTATTTATGAGTTCTGTTTTCTATATTTTTAGAACAAAACTTAAATCATTGAGAGCAGGATTTGGGGCATATTCAACGAAGCTCCGGCCAGCTCTTGTGCCTGCCCTTCTTTATTCTATCTTTATATGGGTGCTGGATGCCACAAGGCTTAAACTCATAGCTATGTCTTTTGGTGTGCCAATATCCTTCAAGCTTATTATAATAGTCACAATTCTCTACATTGTACTGGGCGCTATACCTCTGACCCCCGGAGGTCTGGGTTTTGTTGAAGGCGGAGTTATCCCTGTGTTAAGTGCTTTTGGTATTCCTCTGGGTGTGGCGATAGGGATGGTGGTTGTGGAGAGGTTTATATCTTACTTTTTGGGCAGTATAATCGGCTTATTTTTTCTATTACATTTTGGAGGACTTAAAATCTGGAAAAATAAAGGATAGTACTGAACAATTTATTATGGCTTATTAAATCTATGTTACCTGTATGGGTAACATCTGTTACCCAAAAACAAAATGTTTAATGTGTTCTCCCACCATACTTCAATCGGTGGTATTATGCATATTTCAGATGGAATTTTAACACCTGAGTGGTGTCTTATATGGTTTGCCCTTGCTATACCCTTTGTGATAGTCGGGGTACGGAGGATAAGAAAAAACATAGATAATAATCCTGCATACATGCCGATACTTGCAATGATGGGTGCTGCAGTCTTTATTATATCTGTGTGGCACATTCCTGTGCCGGTTACTGGTTCGTGTTCACACCCTGTGGGCACACCAATGTCGGCAATCATTGTTGGCCCATTTGTGACAGTTGTGTTGACAGCGATTGCCCTATTTTTCCAGACTTTTCTTGGTCATGGAGGACTAACAACGCTTGGTGCGAATACAATGTCAATGGGAATACTCGGAACTTTCAGCGGTTATTCTGTATTCCTTCTATTAAGAAAATTAAACTCACCCTTATGGGTGGCTGCAGGTTTTGCAGGTTTTGTGGGTGATATAATAACTTATATTGCAGCCGCTCTTGAGCTTTCACTGTCGCTGAATCCAGGTTCTGTGTTATCACACTGGGCGCTTTATACTATGGGTTATATGCCGACACAGTTGCCACTTGCGGTTATGGAGTTCATATTCACTGCAGGCATTGTTAATCATATTGCAGCAAGAAGGCCTGATATTCTGGCAAGACTTGGTTTAGCAGGAGGTGTTTAAGATGGTTGATGGATTTACAAAAACAGCATTGACTATGATGGTAATAATTGCCGGTGTCTTCGTAATAAGCGCATATATTGGTCATGTTTTAGGTTCCAAGATGGAAGGAACAGATTCAATTGTAGAGGACACGGCAGCGAGCTCTGCTTTTGGAGCAGTACCACAGGCAACGCATGTGGGCCCTACAATCACAAGTGTTGTGGGTGAACCTATAGGGTTTACATTTGCTGGTGTTGTTGCAGGTCTTATCGTTGGCTATTACTGGACTGATATATTCAGGAGGGAGGAAGATGCTTGAGTGGATCTTTTCAGGTGACTCGCTTAATGGAATAGGAACCACAATTGGGTTCTTTATTTTCCTTATTATCGGGCACTATATACGGATAATGAAAGAAGATAAATAGGTAGCAATGAGTGAAAGCGAGAGTAAACAATGAACTTTTCTGATGTGATTCGTGAGGTCAATTTCGAGAAACTTGTGGTGGGAAATAATTCACCACTGCATAAACTTGATGCAAGAGTAAAGCTTCTTGGTTCCTTTGCGTTGATATTCGGCGTAATTTCTATGGAGCATCCTGCTATACCTCTGTTTCTATTTTTTTCTGCCACACTTGTCTCTTTTGCTATCAAAATACCTCTGAGAATAATTATAAAGAGGTTGTTTATCCTTCCTTTCTCAATTGCAGTTGTTGTGCTTATTGTCGTAGTGTTCACTTACGGTGGTGAGTATCAGGTTGCATCTTTCTTTGGGTTCCCGATATACAGGGAATCCCTATCTTTTGCTTTTCTGCTGTTTACACGGATAATTGCTTCAATTTCGATATTGAATGTATTTGTGGCCACCACCCAGATAAGGGAAGCTATGGAAGCTCTGCAGTGGTTTAGATTGCCAAAGGTTATGGTTGACCTTGCACTCATGATGCTGCGATATATTCATCTGCTGTCCGAGGAAACTGTCAGGATGTATCGTGCGCAGACTTCAAGAGGTGGGTTTTCCAGTAGGATAGGTTACAGGCAGAAGGTGCAAAATCTCGGCGTTCTTGCAGGTTCTTTTATTATAAGGGCTCTGAAGCGTGGTGAGTCTGTATATGTGGCAATGTTATCACGTGGCTATACACCAACCTCGTATATCACAGAAACCGAGCCATTGTCAGTGAAAAACGCTTTTATCAGCGTTGCAATCCTCGCTGTAACAGTACTGCTTGTGATTGTAGACCATAAGGTTAGAATAGGAGCAGGCTTATGAAGCAGGCGATAAAGGTATCTGATGTAGTTTATATGTACCCTGACGGAACAGAGGCGCTGAAGGGCATCAATTTCTCTGCTGCGCAGGGTGAGGTCGTGGCGATTATCGGCCAGACGGGTAGTGGGAAGACCACATTGATTCACCATTTTAATGGACTGCTTTTCCCTAAAAAAGGCGATGTCTTTATAAATGAAGAAAAGGTGGAAAAGAAGAATCTGGATAGGATAAGAATGACTGTCGGGCTTGTGTTTCAGGACCCGGATGACCAGTTGTTTGCACCTACTGTATGGGATGATGTGGCTTTTGGACCAAGGAATATGGGGCTTTCAAAGAGCGAGGTAAAAGAGCGGGTGGATAGTACTCTGGGTATGCTGGGCATAGCAGAACTGGGAAATAAGAGTCCTGACAATCTCAGCGGGGGGCAGAAAAGATTGGTGTCAATCGCAGGTGTTCTTGCAATGAATCCGCAGGTTATCGTGCTGGATGAGCCCACATCAAATCTGGACCCGCATACTTCAAACAGTGTGATGCAACTGTTAATGGATTTGAATAGAAGGATGAATATAACTCTGGTTGCGGCAACCCATGATGTTGATGCTGTACCTCTGTATGCTGATAGAATTTATGTGATGCATGAAGGAGAGTTTGTGGTGGAGGGCACTCCGGAGGAGGTGTTTTCCAATCCTGCCCTCATACGGAGTTCAAAGCTGCGACTTCCGAGAGTTGCCCATTTAATGGAAATCCTTCACAGGGAGGACAGGTTACCTGTACGAAATCCTTATCCTCTGACAATTGGAGGGGCAAGGAGGGAATTGCTGAAATTATTCAAACAGGAGAGAAAATAGAGGGAATCGGGGAGGGGAGGAAAGTTTATAAGGATATCCTACGACTATTAGTATAAATACAGTCACAATCTGGGAAGAGTTTTAATGATATCCAATATAATCGATAATAAAAAAGATGAAGAGAAAAGGCAGCTTCTCTATAATGTAAAGATAGCATTGAAAGGGAGTGTAGGGGCAAAATTCGCAATAGGTTACTTTTTTATCAGCGGGTTTAAGGGCATACAGAAGGAATTGAGCAATGAGAATTTCAGAAAACTACGACTTCTAATAGGCAA
>BDTY01000079.1 GCA_002897955.1 archaeon BMS3Bbin15 | reverse complement strand
CTGAATAAAGATTTAATATATTTTACTAAATCGCCAGGCTGTAACTTATATCTCTGTTTTCTTATAGAAGGCTTATATCCTTTTCTGTTGGTTTGAATACTTCTGTTATTTCGTCTGGTTTGTGTGGTCATATATGGTATTGTTCTGCTCTGGGTTGTTCCACCAGCAATTACAAAAGCATCATTTATATGAGATTTTTCCAATTTCATCTTAATCCTGTCATGCTTGGTGATATGTCCATAAGTCCAAGCACATTTTAGGGTATTCACTACCTTTTTTCTAACGATATTCATAAACGCAGTTGATTTTAATGTCTGATTTGCTTTCTTCTGGATATCAGGATATCCGAACTCTGCTGCTGTCTTGTCACCTTTTTTCTGATTGCATCTATGGCATGCTAAAGTTAAATTTGAAACTCTGTTAGTCCCACCCCGGATTTTTGGGATTATATGTTCGATTTCCAGAGGAAGATTATTTTTACCACAATAAACACATTTTCTCACCCACTTCTCCAGCAGATATTCTCTCACTTCATACCCCTGTAACTCGCCCTGCTGGTATCCTACATTCTTAATCTCTGGGTTGTTCATCTTCTGCTGGTCAAACTTTGCCACCTCTATGGTGATTTTTGTTATGGGTAATATCTTCTTCAGTTTTTTTATCAATCTGAGATGTGTCTCAAGTTTATGCTGAATACTGGGTGCTAACCAACCTTTGGGTTTGCTACGATTATTAAATTGTGGTTTTCTATGCCATAACCTACTTCTTCTTGTTCTTCTGTAATTCCGTTTCTGGTCAATGAGTTTTGATATCTTCTTTCTCAGGATTAACTCACCTGAAATTAATTCCCTTTTATCTGTTGTTGCACTGAACCCTATGGTTGAATACCCTGCATCTATGCCAAGCTTTATATCTTGTGTATATTTCCCATTTAAGTAACACAACTGTATAGTAAATGGTGCTCGCTGAACCACTGTGGCTTTTCCGTGTTTGAGTAAAATCCTTGCCTTTCCTGGTGTTGTGGGCATCAGAGGTTTTCCATGCATATTTATGACAGGGACGCTTAACGCCTGTCCCACTCTTGCCGGAGTGTTGGTCCTGAGCGGAGTTGTTATTAGCCAGTACTGTGCGAGATACACTGAGAGTTTCCTCTCTGTTTAATACCTCACTTACAGAGCAGAGAACTTGAGGAGTATTCTCTGGTGTGTTCTTGAACTCTACTAATAACTTCTGCATTTTTCAATGCCTCCTAATCAACCAGTTACCCTCATCTCTCACGAGACAAGCCCACGGGCTTTAGAGGCTGTCCCGTAATCAAAAATACTACAAGAAATAAGCTAAATTTAGCCTTTATTGCCTAAAATAAGCAGTCTTTATATTACTGGGAGTAATTGTCGGACAGCCTCTTTAGCCGTGGGTGACTGACCTGGTTCATTAATAGTTTTTACTACAGTTTCTTTATCTATCAGAAAATTATGTTCCTCTAAGATTAAAAATTTATCTTCTGCATGACCTGTAAATTCAATCTTCATTCAACTCACCTGACTTTCCTTAAAAGCTCTTTAATCTTTCTTTCTATCTCTTTTCTTTATCTTTCTCCTTTCTCCAGTCATAGAAGAGATAGTCCATAGCACACTAATAAATGTGACCAAAGAGATTATAAATCCCCAGTCAAACCAGACCTGTGGTTTATGCCTTATTATTATCTCAAGATTACATGTCTGGTTAATCCAGAAGCCGTTTATCACAAACTACAGGCACAGGTTTAGCAACTTCAACCTTCCTGCCAGTTATATCGCTTCCCGGAGAAGACCAGGTTCAGCAAAAGAGAGCCTCCAGAACGCTTGCAGAATAGTCACTTCTCACCTAAACTCTCTAAAAATTGTTTGATAATCCCTTCATCCAGATAGTATCCTTAGCTAAATTGTCATCTCCAGACTCAGTGGCATCTAAAATCTTGAGTGAAGAGAAAAATTCTTTACCTTTTTTGAATAACTCTTTATGAACGCTTTCTGGGATTAATACATCATCAAATAAATCATCCAGGATAAAAACAGCTTCAGACTTTTCCAGAATTATCAGAGAAGACGTATCAGAAACTATTCGCATTCTTTAACTCCTTCTGTAATTCCTCTTCGTCCCAGCTAATTACGCTGACTTTTTTCTCGCTCAGAACTTTCATGAAGTCTTCTAAACAAAGGTCAACTAAATCTGAAGCCTCCTTCAATGTTAATTTTTCATCCCTGTAAAGTTGAACCGCTATAGCCATTTTTGCATCTCTCCAGTATTTCATCAGGGACCTTGATTACAATTTGCTCAGCCATGATTTTAACTGAGATTCTATCGTTTATAAATCTTATTAAGAGTGTTTTTAATCTTTCTTTCTATCTCTTTTCTTTATCTTTCTCATTTCTCCAGTCATATAATATAGATAGCCCACAGCACTGATAAATGTGACCAGAGAGATTATCAACCCTCTATCAAACCAGACCTGTGGTTTATGCCTTATTGTTATATCAAGATTACCTGTCTGGTTTATCCAGAACCCGTTTATCACAAACTACAGGCACAGATTTAGCAACTTCGACCTTCCTGCCAGCATATATATGCTTGCCTCCCGGAGAGGGTCATAGGCTTTCTGCAAAGCTCAGCATGAAGGGTTTTGTGGCATTACTCTGACTTTCCATAGGGTTGGGTTTATTTTTTCGTAGCTTATCACTTCTGCTGGCTTTTCCTTTACTTCGAAGAGCTGTTCTATTGTTTTGTTTTCCCCTGTGGAGTACAGCCATACAGCCTCTTTTGTCTTCGGTACTGTAACATCCATTCTCCCCGCCACAGGTTCAGCAGGCAGTAGACCTTAACAAATTTATTTTCTGTATGCAGTTTTTCTGAAGTCAACTCTTTTGATAAGTATGATTCTATCCCTCCATAGAACCTCGTACAGAACTCTAATTTTACCAATCCTTATGCGGTAAGTATTCTTTTCACCTGTGATTTTGGCAACATCAACACTTTTACAGGCACAGGATAATCTTTCAATGAGAGCAGAGCTCTTCTCAACCGCTCTTTTTCTTTCCTATCCAGCCTGGAAACAAATTTTAGAGCCTTCTTTTTAATGTTTATCTGAAAGCTCATTCCATCAGAGCCCTGAAGAGTTCTTCTTCTCCTACTATCTCATCTTCTTCCATTATAGCTCTGATGTCCTCCTCTTCGGGATCCTCTTCTGGTATAAGTCTCTCGGTCAATCTCACGTATAGGTCTGTAAGAATATTCAAATCCTGTCTGATTTTTCGAAGCTCATTTAATTCCGCACTCATAATTATGCCATCCCCATTTAATGTTTGTTTGAGTTTAACATTAGAAATTCCCATCAGAATTTTTGTTTCTACCTCCTACACCCGCATAAACCACCACAGCCACTCCAGCAATTAGAGCAAGCAGGCTTGCGATTACTATCTTCCTGGCAAACCTCACCCTTCCCAGCAGACGGCACAGCAAATTTATATTAAGGGAGTACTGCTTTATCTGTCAGCATGATCGAACTATACTTCAACCAATTTTAATCCAAAACTTTTTAGTCTCTGGAAGTGTTTAGTGTGCTCTGTAAAAAGAGGCTCATTATAAGATATCGCCATGGAAGCAATTAGCATATCAACATCTCCTATTATTTTTCCACTGGACTTTAGTTTTCTGTATATTTCTATGTATTTCAAGATGACTTTATTATCAATTGGCACAATAACAAACAGTTTTTCCAATATATCCTTAATCTCTTTTGCTTTATCCGCATTAAATCCCCGTAAAAACTTTATTAAGACAAATAATGGAAGTTTTTCTCCACCAATCCTGTTCAATTCTTTCCTTTTGAACAACTCTATCAGAGACGAGGTATCCACCATCATTCAAATCTGAAACTCCTTCTAAAACTTTTCATTTCCATTTCTATTCGTTTCAGGTCTTTATCGGATAAAAGCTCATAAAGTCTTTTAACCAGTTCTTTCTTTTCCAGAAATTCTTTAATCACTTTTTTATTTCTGTCTCATCAACATCTTCAGGCACTTCAACTGTTATGATTTTCATACCTTTTCCACCAACCTAAATTTTCACCTTAATATAGCTCCTTTTAATTGATTCCATCACTCGGCAGGCAACGCTGTCTTCCTCTTTGCCTGGTAGAGAGGAGGCGCTGAACAGCAACCACGTAAAAAACCGGGAAGGGTAAAACAGCGTCAGAAGCTCGTTACTATCATCCTACCAGATAGTTTCAACAATTCCAGATTTTACAATTTCCAAATCTTTTGTTATGAGAACCCTTCACAGGTATTCTTTCTGGCTACCTGATGAAAGAAATCATCCGCCTTCCCTACCCACCTGCCCAAGGTGTTTTAAAGTCTTGCTGACATCTTTTTCTCTGCCTACTCCAAAACTCTAATTCTGTCCTCCATCACAACAAATACCTTACCTCTGAAATCTTCTGTTGCTTTCAGCACACTTTCCAGAGAGCTTATCAGCTTCTCCACAACAGGAGGGTGAACCTTCAGGATTATTATGCCGTGGAAATCCTGGGGTGGGCAGAGCAGTATATTTGCAAAATCGTAGTCTCTCGTAAGCAGCACTGCTTTGTCCCTTCTGGCGAGTTCTGCAACATCTCTGTCCTTAGCGCCTTTGGGAACATAAAATGCCTCGTATCTCCCTCCTTTCCTTCAGAAATTTAAACACAGAGATAGGATATTCTCATCAAGCAGAAGCTTCAATGACATGCTCCCTCTTCACCAGCATTGCAGCATACTCTAAGGCTTCCATTATCATCCCCTCATTGAGCTGAGGAAACTCCTGCAGTATTTCCTCTGCACTTTTTCCAGCTGCGAGCAGGTCCAGCACATCAGAAACCAGAACTCTGGTTCCCTTAAAAACAGGCTTCCCATGGCAGATTTTCGGGTCGGAGATTATATCTCTAAGCCTCTTCATACACAGCAGCCCAAAACCTAACATTGATAATATCACCATAATCTTGTTGCATAGCGCCCAAAAAAGCCGACAGCTTTGTAATACATTTCCCAAAACCCTGGTAAGTTGCTGTCTCATAGCTCATAAACTTTTTAATTTCTACGTTGTCTTTTGATATCGACTACCATCCACAATGCAGCAACATAATCAAACTCAGCATAACAATCTTTTCCTGTAAATTTATCTATTATACACCCTGCCCCTCTTATCAATCTTCAATATAACTATGAACTTATTACTTTTATTTACTTCGAATAATATCCTGTATTTCCCTGTTCTAATTCTGTAAATGTTGGTTTCACCCTTAATTTTCTTATAAGGGTATCCAAATGGATTCTACATCATAGTGCCCAGGATTCCTTTTTTTATCTCTTTTCTGATTTTTCTTAATTTTGCCCACTCCTCTTCAGTAAGTTCTTCCATGCCCAGAAAGTTATTTATTTTAGAATTTATCTCTATCAGCATCCTCTCAATATTGTTTATTTTCTTCTGGATTGCTTCTGTCATTGTGCCACCTTTGTGTATATAGTGTATATATGTCCTTAATATTATATATTAAAGTTCCCTTCAGTTTTTAAACCCGAAGCCACGTTACATCAGACTGTGTGAAAACCCTTCTTAACTCTTCTTCCTTTCCACCCTTCTATGTCTTGATTTTATCTTCCCGTTGCTTGCAAGACCCCTTCGCAAGGGAGGGGATATGCAATGGAAGGTGGACGGGGTGAACTATTTAAACCTGTTGCTATTAAAAAATAATAGATGTACTTAACCCAGAAAAACCACATCAGAGCTGATAAGAAAACCTACCGTATTCTCAGAATTCTCACAAGGCTATCCAAGAACCTCTACAACTTCACTCTCTACACCGTCAGGGTATTACTTCAACAATGGTAAATACCTTCAGTACAAGCAGGCCTACCACTTGGTCAAGCACAACGAGAACTACCAGCTACTTCCTTCACGGGTAGCCCAGCAGACAATGAAGGTCGTTGACAGAAACATGCGTTCATTCTTTCACGTCCTTAACGAGAGGAAAAAGGGAACTACAACCGTCCAGTTTCTCTGCTATCTCTCTGACAGTTTTTGGGTAATTTTTTGCATATTCCATGATTTTATTTTTGGACAGCCTGACAGTATAGTCTGAGATGTTCATTATTATCTTTTCTTCCGGAATACCGTTATATCGCCATATATATATGAAATCGATGACAGTCTTTTCCGGGTCAGAGTATCTGATGGAATCTTTTATTATTCCGAATTTGAACAAATCTGGCTTGAGTTTAACAAATTTAAATTTATAACCGGCTATTTTTATCGGCTTTGCCCTGAATATTTTGTCATTTATCACATAGTCCACCGCAAAGTGTTCATGGGTAAGGTTGTTGAGTTTCAATGCGGTATATAGAGCGAAGTACCAGTTATTCACTTTTTTGAGCTCCATACCCTTCGATATCAGCTCTAAGTGGCTGTATTTACTTTTTCCAAATTTGATTTCATCAAGGGATTTCAGATAGAATATTCCTCTGAATATCCTCAGCAGATACCCCTTCCTGAGCAGATAATTCACAGTGTTTTTATAATCTAAATTCAGGGGATTACACAAATTTTTGATGTCTTCGTATGTTAAAAACTCCTTCCCACTCAGGTACATTTTTTTCAGCAGCAGTCTCGTTGTCATCTAATCATCTCCAAGGGTACCCACCTCCTTCATCGTGGGTAGTTTACTTATATCACAATATTACCTTTTTGTACATCTTGTGATATATATTAAAATAAGTAATATTTAAACTTACTTTAGCAGTTACAACTTGCCTGTGTAACTATTTTTGCTGCATTTCATTTTTCCAGAACTGAGCTTTTCAGCCACTTTTATCACCAGACCCATCGATTTTTTGCATTCATTTCAGGCAATTCACCATGGACTTCAATCAGGGTCTGTTCATGCATGGTATAACTGAGATTTTCATTTTCTATAAATCTTCTTAAGAGTGTTTTTAATCTTTCTTTCAATTTTCAAGGCTCTCCTCTTTTTCCCGGTATTTTACAAGAAACTTCACAAGCTCTTCCATCTTTCTGGTAATAAGCCATAAGTATTATATGGTATCTTAAACTACCATTTAAAGGGATGATTGAAAATGAAAAAGGTATTAATCCCTGAGCAGAATAAGCTTGTGGAGTTTCTAAGTAAGCAGGGGCATGTCAAGCTTGCATATCTTTTCGGATCTGTAGCCAGAGGAGAGGAAGGGAAACTTAGCGATGTTGATGTAGCCGTTTTACTCGATGACTCACTGGATAAAAAAGAGAGATTTGACCTGCAATTAGAGTTAATAAGCGGTATAACTGAAATCTTAAAAACAGATGGGGTGGATCTGGTAATTATAAACGATGCGCCTCTCTCACTCAATTACGAGATTATCAAGGCAAACTACCCCATATTTGTCAGAGATGAGGCAGAGAAGATAGATTTTGAGCATGGAGTGTTATCCAGGTATCTTGACAGGAGATATTATGAAAAAAGGGCGGCAGCCCGGTTCCTTGAAAAGGTTGCCGAGAAAGGAATTTAGGTGGAATTATGGATGAGAAGGAGAAAATCTCAAGAAAGCTTAGAAACATGAAGAGGTATGTTGATTTTTTGAGATCTCGTAGATCAATAACAAGTGAAGAGCTGGAAGAGAACTATGAGTTGAGGTCTGCTATAGAGAGGAATTTTCAACTTGCCATAGAATCTGCCCTGGATATCGGCGAGATTATAATCTCCGCAAAGGGCTTTGAAAAACCAGAGGATTACAGGAGTGTTATACTGATACTTGGAAAACACCAGATTATACCAGCGGACTTTGCTGAGCGTTTTGCCAGGGCGGCAGGTCTCAGGAATATACTTGTTCATATGTATGAAGATGTGGATGTAGACAGGCTCTACGATTATCTACAGAATAATCTGGAGGATTTAAGCGAGTTTGCCAGGTTCATAGCAAGATATCTTGAAAAAGTTAAGTGAACAGCAGGCAAACACCACATCTTCTCAATAATCTTTCTTGACTGCCTTTTAATACCTGAAGTGAATCAGCTCATCGGGGATATCATGTCACGCCATTTTCTAATTTGCTCTGAAGCCTGCCAGTTTCCCGCCTTTTCCCTTATTCTATCTTGAATTTCTACTGCTTCTCTATCTTCAGTCTTCATAAATATTTTTGTCACCCCGGATATGAATTCACCTGCATCAAGAATTTCTATCAGCACTGGCTTATTATCTTTCTAAAATCCGAGGCTATCATATAACAATAACTCAGTATATTTTAAAGATTTTTCTCTATATTTTTAAACTTTATGTTATCTTTTTCTTCGATTTCTCTCATTAAATTAATTAACTCCTTCCTATTTAATATTTCAGATTTAAGGAACTCTCTAAAGACATCGTAAAGGTTCATACATTTCACACCAACCTTTCTTGCAAAGTTGAGTGCTACCCTATCAAAAGAACAAAATATATAACCTCTGACCTTACATACTACTATAGCCTGCAATTCCCCTCTTCCGAGTCTTCTTGTTTCTGATAAAAATTTTTCAAAAAGCTTCTGCTCTTCTTCATTCACATATATTGTCTTTGAGATACTAAGTATTTTATCAGGCCAATCTTTTCCATATTCTAAAGGAACTATTATTTCTCTTTTGACCTCTGGAACTATCAACATTTCATTAGAAATCCTTAATAGAAGGTTTAAATTGTCTATTTTTGCAAAAATACTTAATATATTTGTATCAAATATTATCATATATCATCAATCTCAATTTTTATTCCTTTAACCTTGAGAACTTCTTTAAATTCAAAGAGGCTTAATCCAGCTATTTCAGAAGCTCTTTCAAGTGATACTATACCTTCTTTGTAGAGCCAAATAGCAAATTCTATTTTTTTCTCAGGCTTTAAGATTGCTATTGCCTCATACGCATCTCTGAGAAATTCATCTTTATTCTTATACAATTTTGGAAACTCTTTATAAACGACGATATCACCCATATAACCACTACCTCCTTTAACATTTTTACATTAGTAAGTAATACTTGAGATTGTTCACGAGATAAAGACTTCGAAGCCAAACCAGAAGTAAAGTCGGTTAACAAAATGTGCTATCCTGAAACTATTTCCCCATTGTTTTTATAAAGGATGCATAGCCAGATACTCCAGAGAAAATTAAGTGGCTCATTCGACATAAGGAACGAGGCGACCTCAACACTGTTAAGCTTCATACCAATAAGGTATGCATCAATACTTAAAGTCTGGCGAAATCTTTTGCATATAACACATACTGCGACTATTACCATCAATTACACGAAGGTTGTAAAAATAATAGAAAATCTGAAAGGAAAAGTATTTTTTAAAGGATACTCCCCGCCAGAATAAACTCACAATGCCTCGATAGTCACAACTGGCAACTCTTCACTAGATTTATACGGTGCCGTACTACCTTTCGCCAGACGATTTTTGACTATCTTAAACATCCGCTTTACATCTTTATTCATACCGACAAGCTTAATAGTCTTCTTTGAGTTTTTAATATTGCTTATTAGCTGGTGAGCAAAGGAGGCTGAGACGAATTCTACGCTAGAGAAGTCAAGTCTCAACCTGTCATAATCAGCTTCCTCTATATACTTAAAGATGGAGTCTGCACTCTCCCTCAGAGCAGGAAATTTTGCTATTTTTTCACCCACATTAATACTCCACATATTCATATATATCCACATTCCTTTCCGTGAAAGGCATTCTTATACTGACTAAAGTCCCTTTAGGACGGTAACCTGTATAAAGTTTTCTTAGGATAATCCAGTCCTATAGCGCCATTTCCTGAGACAATAATACCATAGCCACCCAGACCTTCTACCAATAACTTGACAATTGATCTAAACCCATGTCCTCTTCCTTCTTGTGATTTTTTTGAGGATGCCCCGTGGATAACTGCCTCACCAATTGCCTTTTCATCCGTATTGAAATTATAACCTGCCTTTCTTAAACTTTCTGGGATTGAAATACCATTATCCACGACACAAAGCTCAAGAAGTCTTAAATGGTTATATTTCTGTGCCATAATATAGGCAACACTAAATTCTGAGTGTTGATATACATTTGATATCAATTCACTAATGACATATCCAAACGCATTTCTACCACCTACTAAGTCGCCATTTTCGATTTCTAGTAATCTGTCAGTCATTTTGTCTCTTTCTATTTCACTAATTGGGACCCTCAGCATAGGTAATGTTGTTTTCGATGGCGAGTGATATCTATAGCCTTCAGTTATATACTTAAAATAACCTGACACTTCAATGTCCTTAGGTAGTGAAACTTTAGTGGTTGGTGTTTCTGTTAGTAAGACTGCAATTGGCAGTAATTCCGTGGGATATAACCATTTCTCACCACTGAGGTCTATATGATTGTTGGTTTTAGCCTTCTCTTTTATCTTGCAGAAACTAAGGTATGATTTCAGCAGATTATAAGCATTATTCATAATTTTACTTTTATCCTAATGAG
>BDTY01000078.1 GCA_002897955.1 archaeon BMS3Bbin15 | reverse complement strand
CCTTAACAGACATCTTTCCACCCTCAACCCTTCTTAATAGAGCCATCTCCTCTTCACCACGAAGTCGGGGGTCATAAAAAAAGTAGATAATTCCAAGTTCATTCTTCTTTCTACTCCACCTGATAGCTCTTTCCCTGTATATGAAGGGTTTCCTCCATCTCACCCACTTCAAATCCATGAGATTTGAGTTCTTTCTCAGTGGAACAACATAACTTATTCCTTTTTCTCTGAACTCCTTGATGAGCTTCTCTGACCAGAAACCCCTGTCAAGTATGAGACCAATATTCCTTTCCCTGAATTTATCCAGAAAATCCTCTATGGTGGTGATGTCTTTCATCGAACCCCAGTAAACTTCAATTCCTGTTGGAAGAGAATCATCTAAGGAGAAGGCTATAACCACTCCTATCTGATCATTATATTTTCTTTCGCTATTGTACCCTTTCTCAGCCAGCCTTATATTCTTGGAGTGTGTGAATACTGTTGTGAGGTCATACAGAAGAATTTTACCTTCTGACAACTCCTCAAAAAAATCATACCACCATCTAACTCCTCTCCCGACATCTTTGAGGATGGATGAAATATTCTTTGGAGATAAATTCACAGCAATTTCCTTCTGCAGGTATAACTTTCCCCATCTGGAGGCAATTAAACGAAGAGGTTTGGGGTCCATAGCTTTGATAATAGCTGCTGCAATCAGTTCTCTGTAGTGGGGTGTGAATGCCTTGAGTTTTTCCTCAGAATCCTTTATAAAATAGTGAGCAAGTATTCCATTAGCATATTCAAATACTTCTCTTTTAGACTCCTGAACCCTGTGCTTTTTGGATATGAATGTGCCTTCCAAGGTTATTGACCCCAGGTAGGTTGTTATCTTTCTAACCTTCTTCTTCTCCTTGTCCCACTCACTGGTTGCTTTGTAGACATAGAATCTCCCTTTAATCTTTTTCAATTCAATACATCCTTCTTCAGACCTTTTTAATCTTTCAAAAGTCTTCAAGATATTTAGAGGTGTATTCTTCATATGTGTTAATTTATATGGGTTATCATTTAAATAGTTTTCTGTTTATAAGGAGATAAATTTGATTAAGAAGCAGTTTTTAGCAGAAGCTATGGGTTAAATTGAAGAGTTATGGTTTGTAAGTATTGCACTAATTCTTTTTTCTTTTGCTTCAACGTTTTTCATGTGTGATAATTTACTACTAGTTTTATATAAATTTTTGGTAGAATATCTTTGTATTTTGTATAAAACTATTCTTGTGGCTACAGATGGAAGCTATCAATCAAAGGCTGCAGAAGACAGGGCAATTAAACTTGCTCTGAATTTTTCCTCAAATCTGGCAGGCGCATATGTTGTAGATACAGGCAGGTTCAGGTGGGCAGAAGAGCTGATTCATGAGGTTTATGCCAAGGTTAAAAAGGAAGGGGAGGAAGTGCTCAGACGTTTCAGGGAAAAGACAGCAACGTATGGCATGGAGGTTGAACTTATAATGCTTGAAGGTCATCCCGCTTATGAGATTGTTAAAATTTCTGAAAGGTATGATTTGATAGTTATGGGTTCGAGGGGTTATGGTACTGAAGAAATAGCATTGGGCAGTATTGCTCAGAGGGTTGTGAGAAGAGCAAAGTGCGATGTACTTGTGGTTAAGGTATAAGTTTTTATAAAGAGCCATTAAAAATAAAATTTCAAACAAATAAAAGAGTGACCTGGTTTATCAGTCACACTTAAGTAAATCCTTGCTTGCATAGTCGTCAATTTCTGCCTTCATCCATTTTTCTATGCCTTCTTTTCCATGCGGCAGGCCCTTCAGGTCTTCATCCAGGTTTCCTGCCTCTATAACGATAATCCAGTTCTCGTATGGAGCCTGATTTACACTTGATGGGTTTGAAACAACATCGGTGTTGACCTCGATTATCTTGCCTGATACCGGTGCCCTCATTGGGCCGATATATTTTCCACTCTCTATATTACCAAAAGCCTGGTTCTTTTTCAATGTCCTGCCTAATGGAAATGTCCTCATCTGCTTGATTCCTCCAGCACCCCATGTACCAAATGCATCCAGTCCAAATGTAACTTTGTTATCTTCCACCTTGGCCCATATATGGTCTTTCTCATGGTAGTAGAACTCGTCTGGAAATTCCCATATACAATCTTCTTTGGTACCTGCCTTTATTGTAACCACAGTATAACCTCCTTTATTTTATAGTTTGTACACAAAGGTTATTAAGCTTTCTTTGTGAACTACCCACGGCTAAAGAGGCTGTCTGACAATTCAATATCAGTGGTTAAAATTATCAAAATGGCAAATATCGGATTGAAAATCCAAAACCCCATAATGTTGAGAATCGGCCATTCACATCCATATCTGTCAAAACGCTCTTTTTTCCTATATGTTTCCATATACATCCAGCAGTCACTTTATGCAAAGTTCACTACTTTGTCTTCTAGAATAATATCTACAAGTTTGTCGTAGTCAACCACCTCGACACCGTCTCCAAGTCTGGACTGTACTCCTCTTTTTTCTACATCATTTTTTACAGCATATACCTTTGCATTTCCCGGTATCAAGTTTTTATTTATAAAGACACCATCCTGTATCAGTATTATCTTTGCATCACTGTCTTTTGCAGCCAGAGGTAATCCTACTTTAGCAAACGGTAAGTCTATCAAATACAATGCCATTTTTTTCACCTCTCAGAAATCATATGCGATATCGCATTCTTTTATCATATCTGCTACCTCATCCCTGGATACAACTTTGAACATTGGGTCAACTTCATCTTTGGATATGCCGAGCTCATCCAGTGATTCTTTCTCTACATTCAAGTTCAATTCGCCGAATTTTTCAAGAGTGTTTAGATATCCCTTGGTATCTTCTTTGTACCTGTTCTTTAGCGAATAGAATGCACCGTCACCAAGATATAAACAGGTAACTTTGTGTTCGTCCAATCCACTCATCATACCAACAACTGCTCTGAGTCCTTCTGTGTAGTATATATTTCCGAATGGCGGTCGAAGGAACATAAACAATATTTTCTTTTCTCCCATTTTTATTCACCTCACAGTGTTATAACCCTGTCAGCCTCTCCGACAAATGTTGCCCAATCAGGGATGCCACCTACTTTTGCTCCTTCGAAGAAGTACTTTCCATCCTGATGTCCTCTGGCGTTCACACATATGCCACAGCACACAATCTTTGCTCCCAGCTTGACAAGTTCCTTGTATCTATCCACCGGTAGAGTCTCCCATTCCTGAAATTTTTGTGTTTTAACTCCGTTATGTACACCATCCATATACATAAAAAAAGTTGCTGCATGCCCCTTTTCCAAGGCAGCCTTGGCAATATTGGCTGCGGTTTCCCACTTTTCCGTTTGAAATGGCCCTTCGGTCAGCAATATATTTATAGTTGCCACCCATCTTCACCTCCTATTTTTATTACAGGTTTATATTTAACTAATATTATATAAAGTTTTCTATAATTACTTTTATCAATTGTTCTTCAGCAGTGTTTATTCTATAAACTAGTGTTATCTCCTACACACCCACTCCAACATGTTCCTACAGCCTCTTTTTAACAAAATCTCGATATTTGGTTATTTAAAATAAAAAAATAAAGAGGAAATTAGTATCCCATTGCACCCATAGACTTTGCTGTGTTGACCTTCTCTGATAGACGCTGATAAGGCTTGCGCAGACGTCCTGTCTCAGTTTCATAAACATACCCATTAATCACGACATCTTTGGGAATAAGTGAACAATCTCTAAGAAGTTCAACTTGTTTCTGGCATGTTTCATCCACATCGCTGAACATTCTGATCCATTCGGAGAAAGCGACCTTCCCTAGTTTAAGTCCCGGTAATGAAGGGTCTATTTGGGCGTTCTCTGGGTCCATTCCTTTTTTCCTAAGCTCTTCAGTCAAATATTTTCCTGTAGCTGTCAACATTCCGCACTCTGTGTGATTGAGGACAATAATCTCTTTTGTACCAAAGAAATTTGTAGTCAGCATTGCGGATCGGATTGCATCATCTGTCACCAAACCGCCAGCATTTCTGAATACGTGTGCATCACCTTCACGTATTCCTAAAGCCCTTTCTACAGGTAGACGTTCGTCCATACATGCCAGTACCCATAGTTGTCTATTGTTTGGAATCCCTTTCTGACGTCGAAGCGCCCAAGCCTCTCCTTCCAATATTTCCGTTTCTATTTGTTTATACAACATTTTAGTGCTACCTCCTTTTCAAATTTTAATTGGCGATTTGAAGGTTATTCTAAATAATACTTAAATTTTTCCATTTAAATCCTAAATATACTATATGAACCTATATAAAAAATATGTACATAAATTATTCTCTTACTTTATGGAAAATTAAGCCTATCTTTTAAAATTTAGGGATTTATAACAGAAAAATTTTTAAGTTCTTGAGTTTAACAATGATAAATAGGAAGATTAAATGAGGTAACTACTTTGGGAACTGTATCAATATGGATAAAGGATGATTTAGAGAGATGTTTATCAGAAGTAATAGAATCTGAAAACATTTCAGTGGGTCAATACATCAAAGAAATCATCGAAAAAAGATTTATAGTTGGGTCAGCTAAAATGGATCAGTACAGTAAGATAGTCAACGATTTATATAACTGGCATTATTATTATGCAGATTCGGCCGGAAGGGAGATAATATATATAAAGAGGATTCTTTTAGAAGAAAACTCAAACGCTATTATTGGTATTTTATCTCAATATGACTCATTGAGAGTAGTTGCTCGTACCTTGGGATGTCTAATGACAGCCGTTGCACTCAATGAAAAACGGGGAGATATCAATTCTGCACAATTTTGTTTTATTAAGCAAATAAAATATGATATTATTCAAAATTTTCATTATCTTACAGATTTTCCTCCTGTAGTAAATAAAGCAAAAATATTATGGATGAGAACTATTGAGAAAATAAGAGACCTGTCATTTTCTGGCATGCCTAACTGGGAAAAATACGCTTTTACAGCAGGGGTTCATGCTATTACAAAAACATCAGATATCAGTGAAGTAGCTGTTTTTTCAAATTTTGGATTTTCCGATTATGAAAAGGAATGGTCTGAGCTAATTTTAGAGATGAAGAAAATTACAACGAGATATAAAAATGCAATATTTGTCTACAGATGTAGCAACTGTTTGTGTGAATCTTCAACTGAAAAAGAATGTTCTAATTGTGGGAATACTAAATTATTCACAGATTTAAAAAAGATATATTAACAGACATTAATTTTTGATTAATTTTATATACTTCCACGTTCTTTCATTTAGTCCACTCCCAAATTTTCACAAAAATTAATATTAAATCACCTTTGGATCACTACTTTTAATGTTAAACCGTAAAAACTAAATAGGATAAAAAATCTATCTTTCTTCAGGTGTAAAAATGGAACCACCGTTGATTATAGACCAAAATTATTCCAAATGGAAATTGTTGTCTAAAGTTCTTAAGATTTTCGATTCTCGATGTCAAGTGTGTTATCCTAGTAAGAAAATCAGAATGTTCCATGCTCATTTCTTTGTCTTAAAATAAATAAGCGTCATGGAAGAAATGATAACACCAGCCAGAAAGGCGACTAAAAGCTCTTTAAATGTGAAATGCTCCATCTTATGCTCTTTTATTCCTTCTATTTCTTTTATTATTTTTACAGGCGTTTCGTTTTTTATTCCCCCTGTTTTTTGGGAAGCAACTATTTCAGTTTGATTGACACTGATGTTCATATTTTCACTCTTATTCAGTATTAAAGCTGAGAGATTCAGAAGCTTTACATCACCTCCCCAGGTTCCAACAAGTAAAAGATTTGAGTCTTCATTTGTATCGATGCTCTGTACACCTTCTGCTTTTATTTTATATAGAAGGTGGCCATAGAAATCATAAATTTCAACTGCATTATCGGATACTACACCAAATCTCTCTGCTTTTCCTGCCAGACATGCATCCCTAACCTTAAGCTCTTTCTGGAAGACAATATCTCCTGAAGATGTCAGAATAACAATTCTCTTAGTTGTTCTTGCAAGAATAGTGCTCCCATCTTCTGATACCTCAACCTCATATATTAGATTGCCCAGGTCAATATTCTTAACAATTTTTCCCTTCTGATTCAGTATAATTAAACTTCCGTTGCTCAGTCCAGCAGCAATTTCCGAACCATCTCTGGATATTCCCACAGAGTATATATAATTTCCAAGGTTTATTTGAGTGAAGGGCTTTAAGAAGGAAATAATTCCGAGTTTTTTGTCAGAGGAATACGCAATAATCTCTCCATTATTTGAGATAGCAAGGCCTGATATTGCATTATCAGCCTTTAAGTTGAATACATCTTCAGATTCCTTATAAATTCTGAGATTTCCATCTATATCGCCCACGCCGAGATAGGAGCCGCCATCTGACACAGCTATAACCTTTACATTTCTCGGATAGGATTTTTCAAGTATGGTTGAACCCCCTGAGTTGAAGAAGTAAACTCTGTCGTCCAGGGTCCTGACAGCAAAGCTTTTCCCCTGACTGCTCATAGCAACTTCATAAACAGGAGAAGCCATGCTGTGGCTGAACATTGTGGCACTGTTCAGAACTGACAGGGATAGAAGTATGAGCAGGAGCATAATATTAAATTGCTCTTGGAAGTATTAAAAAGCTTGCTTGAAAAACATTTGAATAATTATTCTCTGGGTGGAACAATCATAACTGGTATATGAGATATACCTATAACCCTTTCTGCAACACTTCCTAACAGAATTTTCTCCAGAGTGCTGTGGCCATGGCTTCCCAGTACTATTAAATCACATCCAAGCTCATATGCAGTTTCCACTATTTTCCTGTAGGGTATACCCTCCTTAATAATAAAGTTTACATTGTCATCAAAGTTCAACTCTTCTCTGAGTTTTTTCATTATCATCTCTGCTTCATCCATATACCTCTTTTTCATATCATGCCACATAACTTCAATATAACCCTGTACATTTGCAACATGAAGGACAGTTAGCTTTACTCCAGTTTCTCTGGCTAATTTAACTGCATACTTTACTGCTTCTTCACTGAATTTTGAACCATCTGTTGCAACTAAAATATGTTTAAAGGGTGTAATTTTTTTCACCTCCTAATTTACAGTCTTGTGGGTTTTTGATGATTGGTTTAAACCGTCAACCATCTTCTTGAAGATTATAATTATCCCGATAATTGCACCTCCAAAAAGAAGAATTATGCTTAAATTGCTCAGCAGGCGCCCTGTGGACTCCCCCATGATAAACAGTCCCATCTTCATAAGATAGTCCGGGATCATAACAATTCTTCCAAGGTCTGCAGTTGCTATCACTGTTACAAGGACAAGTTTTGCAACTCTCTGCTCTATAAGCTCTGTGGCTATTGCTCCTACCTGGACTCCTATAAGTGAACCCAGATATAGAAGAACAACCAGACGGAGGTCAACGAAGCCTGTGAGAGCATAGTTAATTGCACCCCAGGCCCCTGAAAATATGGCAAGGAAAAGCTCTGTGCCTGCTGCAAGTCTTGTACTCATTCCAAGGATATAAATCATTGCTGGCACACCTATAAAACCACCAACACCTATTGTTCCTGCAAGGTAACCTGTGGCAAAAGCTACAATAAGGGGAAACCAGAGAGAAACTGTAATATTTGCGACATCGAAATGTACCATGGGCGGTATTTTTATTTTCTGGATTTTTGAGGGTAAATCATGTCCTTTCTTACCCGTATCCTCCCCATTGCCTTTTATTATATCTCTCAGAATCACAAGAGTTATTGCTGTAAGTATAATTATAAATATGATACTTATATAGAGGTCCGAGGCCACTTTTCCCAGATTATCAAAAATATTTTCATTTATATTGACTGCTACCTGCACACCTGCAACAAGACCTACCACCATCATTATTGCCATTTTCTTATCTACGTGGCCGAGCTCACCGTGACTCTTGGAACCAACCAGGGCTTTTCCGAACTTGTGGGTTATATTTGATCCAACAGCAAGAATTCCGGGTACTCCCAAATTCATCATTCCCGGTGTCATAATAAAGGCGCCGCCACTTCCGAGAAAACCGCTCAGTGTCCCTCCTATAAAGCCGAGAAGTATAACCGCCAGTGCCTTAATCAGTGTTATATCAACAAAGGCAACTTCTATTCCTGTTGGTGGTGGTATAAACCCGCTCATCTTTTTACCCCCTTAATGTCCATGGCTGATGCCAAGATATCTGAGAATATGTGATATTGCATTTCCATAGAAGTAGGCAACTGCAATAACTGTGCCGAGAATTAAAATCACTGAAAGTATGTTACCTCCGGTTGTCAATTCCTGCATGCTGTTGAAGAAGTAGAATATTGTTGAATATATAAGGAGAGCAGCTATGCCATAGGCAAGAATGTATTTAATCTCCTTTCTCTTTGACCCTCTATACTTAACAAGAGCTCCCGGAATCTTTTTATCAATCTGTTTTGATATTTTATCACTTCCAATAAAAACAGTTTCAGGATTTATATGCTTTATTTCTTCTTTAAGTTCAGATATGGAGTTTGTAACTTCAGTTTCGGCAGAGATTCCTTTTTCCTCGAGAGTATGTACAGCGTTCTTCAGAATATTATCTGCACCTTTCTGTCCTTCCGAATTTCTAAGATACAGGAGAGTCATTTTTATATCTATCTGTTTCTTATAGTGCCTTTTAATCCAATCTACGCAAAAATCTCCAAATTCTCCTTTTACACTGCTATCCAATATCGCAACTGCCTTTCTATTCATTGGTTCACCTTTTCTGTGCTTATTTTTCTATATTCTGATGATATCTTTGTAGAGCCAATCCCTGTCAGTTTAATGAGTTCTGATTTTAGCATGCTCACGGGACAGGGAGCATCAATAGCCACCTGATATATGAGACGTTCAGGAGTCTCCCTGACAATTTCTCTGCTGGATTTACCCTGCCTGATTTGGCTTGATATTAATATCCAGGCCTGAATATTCATGAGCAGGTTCTTCGAGGCAGCTATTTTTTATTTTCAGCTTTTCGATATGGATACCCTCTGAATACACATTGCATGAATCCGCAACAATCACTATGTTCATTTTAAATCACTTTTAAAACAATATTAATTTAATTACCTATCTATATATTGTTTATCCAGAGAATTTAATAAATAACCCCACAAGTGATCCAAAATAAATACAAAGTGAACTCAAAAAAACACTAAAGTCTTTCCAAACATTTTTAAGGAATGACTTATCTTGTTGTTATATAGATAAATATCAGAAGAGAGATTGTCTCAAAGATGTCTGCAATAAGCATATAAGGACCGACGACATTCGATGTTTTAACACCAAAAATAAAGACCTTTATTATGGGTGCTGAAAAAAAAGTCTTGAAGAAGAGAGCCAGAGCAAATAGAAGGAAACCGAGAGTAAAGGTTGACTTAACCTCCCTATAGCGCTTAAAAAAGAAGTACACTAATACGGTTAGAATAGTCAGGTTAATTACACCAAATATAAACCTTGCAGTGAGAATTATATTTTCCATATTCTTTCAAATAACATTTATTACAAATGAACAATAAAAATCTTTTGTTAATATTTATAAATCCGGTCGTGACAGGTAGTTGAATATGGATAAAAAATTTCTATGGTGGATTTTCGGAGTTACAAAAGGTGGCGTTGTAAGAGCAAAGATAGTCAGGTTACTTCATGACAGACCGAGAAACGCAAATCAGCTGGCTAAAAAGCTCAAACTTGATTATACTACAGTTAGATATCATCTTAACATTCTTCTCAAACATGGAATAGTTGAGGCATCTGAACACACATATATTGTTATGTATTTTCCAAGTGACATAATGGTTGAACACTGGGATGAGTTTGTGAAAATATACGAGAGTGTTGTTAATGACTGATTTTATCTCTTATGAAGAACATCGCAGAAGACCAACGACTTTAGTCGTTGGATGAATGCGTTACTATTTCAAAAACATTGAAATACCTCTAACTAATGGTATAATGAATCGTAAATTTTGATATAGTGATGAAAATAAGCATAAAGTTTATATACTTCTAAAAACAATGATTATATAATGAAGAGTGGATATAAATGATGAAAAGTTATAAGTTCAGGCTGGAGCCAAACAAAGAGCAGCGAGTTACATTAAAAGCAACTCTGGATACATGCAGACATTTGTATAATAACGCTCTTGCAAGCAGAAAACTACAGGCAGA
>BDTY01000077.1 GCA_002897955.1 archaeon BMS3Bbin15 | reverse complement strand
GCAAACCTTATAAAGTGACACAAACAAGACGGAATAATAGAAGTGTACAAACAAACAGAAAAGGATTCAAACCTTCTATAAGAAGGCATCGATATAAATTACAACCAAACGACTTGGTGAAGTTTAGAGGTATGTTCTGCCGGGTAAAAGGAGTATTCAATTATGGTAAATGGGTTAGAATCGTAACTAAAGTGGGAGAAGTAATCAATACAAATATTAAGAATGTGGAGGTGTTGAAATATGGAAAAGGAATACAATGGGACTGAAGCCGATTCATCCCCTCCCTTACGGAAGGGGGTCTTCTCAGCTATTAGATAAATAAAAAAATGGGCAGGCTTAGATAAGCCTGTGGCTTGCTGTTACTTCAACCTCTCCAACACCCTCTATCTTTTTAATTTCTTCCTCAAGCCTTTCGCTGGCTCCTTCTTCTTCAGTTACAACAAAACCTGCTTTGAGAGCTACTATACCAAAGCCTATAGGTTCTTTCTCAACACTATTAAATCTGCCTGAAGAGATATTCTTCAAACCTTCAGATATTGCCTCAAGGTCGCTGTCAGCACTGGCCGGCATGATTTTCAATGTTAGTAAAACTTCTGCCATTTTCACACCTCAAGGTCCTGAAAAACCACATTCACAAATGTAATTTTTACCTAAAGTTCTGCATCTTTCGCATCTCACTATAATATTTCCACATTCCGAACACTCAAATTTTACAAAACCCGAACCTGCAGTAAAATAAGTGCCACATGAAATACATGCTAAATCCTCTGCCATATCATATCACCTGAAAATAATAAACTATCTTCCTTTAGCTTATGTAACATATTAAAATAAAACAGAAGAAATATTTGCCAATTTATCTAACTTCGAATATTCAACGTCAGTGTGAGCACCTGGACTGATGTCACTTTACCCTGCCATCGAAGGGCTATATATAAAAAGGCAGGAATAACAGTTACATAAAAATTAACACAAGATTTATTAATTTCAAAGGTTAAAGTTATATCAAGTAATAAAAATATACCGAGGAGGTCTTCAATGGAGAAATACTACGACAGAAGAAAGGATGAAAAGTTTGCATTAAAGATTGCCAGTGACTGGGGGAGTATTGAATTCAAAGACCATATTTCCAGAAGCGAAGGTTCAATAATGAAAATAGCCTCCACCGAAGTTATAAGCGTGCCCCCGACAATAAATATATTTGGGTCAGCAGAAACAATGACAAAATACAGGTTCCGAAGATTACCAGTAGCCGACCCTGGGACAGGAAGACTTATAGGTATTGTAGGCTCGACTGATATACTTGATTTTCTTGGCGGGGGAGAAAAGGCAAAATTGCTTACAGAAAAATATAATGGCAATTTTCTTGCTGCCATAAATGAATCTGTCAGCGAGATAATGGTTAACGATGTCGTAACCTTAACCACAGGTGCAAGTATTGAAGATGGGCTAAAAAAAATACTCGAATCAAGAATTGGTGGAATTATAATTGTGGATGAAGGTAATTCACTAAAAGGTATAGTTACCGAGAGAGATTTTGTTAATATTGTTGCCGGGAAGAAGACAGGCATTTCTGCCTCTGAGATAATGACAACTGAAGTAATAACAACCACATCAGGTACATCTCTTGAAGATGCTTCCAGGATTATGTTGAGAAATAGCTTTAGAAGACTCCCTGTCACGAGCCAGAATTTCCTTGAGGGAATAGTAACCTCAAGGATGATTCTGAATTTTATGGGCAATGGAGGCCTGTTTAAAAAGATAATTAAAAATGAGGTTAGTGAAGTTTTCAAAACAAGAGTCAGTGAAATTATGTCGAAGGATGTGCCAATAGCTTCAAAGGAAGCAGACCTTGGAGAGATTGCTTCTATCATGGAGAGCAAAAAAACAGGTACAGTCTGTATAACAGAAGACAGTACACTTCTCGGCATAGTCACAGAAAGGGATATAATAAAATCAATAGCCTGAAGGTGATTCCAGTGGTAAAGGTTGAGAAGTATATGAAGAGAGAAATAGTTGGAGTTGGGCCGGAAGATAATATTCAGACAGTCAGAAATCTGATGCTCAAAGAGAATATATCACGTCTCCTTGTGATAGAAGACAATAAAGCAGTTGGAATAGTTACAAAGAAAGATATTGCAAGAAGACTTGCCCAGGCTAGGGCACCCTGGCAGCGCAGGCCAATTGATAAGATTTCTGTATCAAGAATCATGAGTATTGAACTCAAGAGCCTTCCGCCTGATGCCCGGCTTGAAGATACTGCAAGACTTATGATAAAAGAGGGTATATCTTCGGTACCTGTGATTGACGGAGATGACAGGCTACTTGGAATAATTACTACAACGGATTTAATAAGAGCCTTTGCTGAGAATCTCGAAGGCGTATATAAAAATAGAGAGCTCATGACAGAAAACGTAATAACTGCCAACAGGTATCACAGCCTCTATCATATTGTGACTCTGATGGAAGAGAACAGTATCAGCAGAGTGGTAATTAGTGACAGTAATAAACCTGTAGGAATTATTACTGTAACAGACCTCAGCTTCCTCAATCTCAACGACCCTGAGAAAGGATTGAAAATGAAAAAGATTATGTATGTGAGGAAACCCCAGAGAGATTCAAGGGCAAGCTATAGATATGTGTTGCATTCCCCTCTGACAGCAGAAGACGTTATAAATGAAAACCCTATCACAACTACTGAAGATGAAGACTGCTCCAGGACGGCAACTACCATGCTGGAAAATGGAATCTCTTCTCTACCTGTTGTGAAGGACGATGAACTTGCAGGAATAATAACCAAAAAGGACCTTATTAAAGGTATGGCAAAGAGGTGATTTTATGAAAGTGGATGAAATAATGGCTGAAGAAGTGGTCACCATACACAAGGACAGAAAACTATCAGATGCCCTTGATACAATGGAGAAACACAGAGTTTCAAGGCTGCTTGTGGTAAACGGCAGTGAACTTATAGGAATAATCACAGAAAGAGATATTCTTGACACTCTTGGTTCAGGAAAGCATGGTAATGTTCTTCCTTCAAGACTTCATGTTTCCTCTGCAATATCAAAAAATCTTATCACAATAAATAGAAAGGCTGACCTGAAAGAAGCTGCAGAGCTCATGCTCAAAATGAATATTCGTTCCCTTCCTGTTGTGAACTCCCAGCTCGAAGGCATAGTTACAACAACAGACCTGCTTAAGCCACTGACAGATTCCAGTGTGCCTGTAAAAGAAATTATGAGTAACCCCGTAATTACAGTTTTAACTACAGATAGAGCGGTACACGCAAGACGCTTGATGCTGGACGATAATGTGGGCAGGCTAATAGTTGTAGAGGACTTCAATATAGCTGGAATAATTACACAGAGGCAGCTTGGGAGAGCCATGGCAGCCTTCAAGAAGAATGCTGACAGCCATCAGGCAAACAGAATAAGAAATCTCCTTGTAGAAGATGTTATGAACCAGAATGTAATAACAATAAGCGAGGATACCACTGCAGGAGAAGCAGCAAAAATCATGCTGGGTCATGGTTTTTCAGGTCTGCCTGTTGTCAGAGAAAAAACTCTTGTGGGAATAGTCACAAAAAAGGATATTATAAAGCTTTACCAATGAGCTGAGTTAATGGAGCTTGAAAGTGTTGCTGAAGCTCTGAGAATTGAGAAATGGCGTTTGAAGGGTGCCATGGAAAGGAAAAATGCCTTCCTCATAGATGACTTCTCGCCACCTTATATTCTCTTCAGAAAGGAACTCAGGCATGTCGAGAAAGGAACTTCTGTGTTCCTCGGAGATAGTATTGAAGTTATAAGAGGATTTCCAAGAATCAGAAGAGCCTTTTACCTTGAGCCCATGCTTCAAAAGCACTTTAAGGATAATGTAGTTATTGAGGAAAAAATGAATGGCTACAATGTGAGAGCAGCTCTTGTAGATGGAAAGTTTGTTGCCATAACAAGGGGGGGTTTTGTATGCCCCTATACCACATCAAAGCTTGAAGAAGATGAAAACCTTCTGAAATTTCTTAAATATAATCAAGAGCTCGTTGTATGCGGTGAAGTTGTTGGTATGGAAAACCCGTATGTCGCACATGAATATCTGGAGGCAGAACGCTTTGGATTTTTCTGTTTTGATTTGAGATACAAGAGCACAAACAAAGCACTTCCCATTGAAGAAAGGAACTCCCTTCTTGAGAAATATCAGCTTAAAAGCGTAAGACTACTTGGAACTTATAGAAAGGGGGAGATTGACAGTATCTTTGAGATTGTCAGGGAGCTTGGCAGAGAAGGTAGAGAAGGCGTGGTTATAAAAGACCCTGAAATGAAGCTTTCTCCTGTAAAGTATACTCCTTCAGAGACAAATACGTCAGACCTTGCCTATGCATTCAGATATCCCTATGAATATGGTAGGGATTTCTTTTTTTCAAGGATAATTAGAGAGGGCTATCAGGCAGCCGAGTGGGAAGAGGGTGAAGAAGAACTTGAAGCAAGGGCTATGAGACTGGGAAAGAGTATTCTTTTTCCCATGGTGAGGAGTATAAGGAAAGTCATGGATGGGGATGTGCTTACTGAAGATTTCAGAGTAAGAGTCAACTCGGAAGAGAAGATAAAGGCACTTCTAATTTTCCTGCGAAGGCAGGGAATAAACTTTATCCTTGAAGACTCTGGGATAGATTTAGATGAGCATATTTATTTAATCAAGAGGTTGAGAAACTCAACCACAGACAAAATAAAATCCTATCTATCTGGCAGGTTTGAGTGATGCTGAGAATAGATGGCTCACAGGGTGAAGGAGGAGGTCAGATTTTCAGAACCTCTCTGGCTCTATCAGCATTGCTTCAGGAACCAATAGAGATTTTTAATATAAGGGTTAAGAGGCCAAAACCTGGCCTTGCAATGCAACACCTCACAACAATTCTGGCATTCAGAAAAATATTCTCAGGAGAGGTAAAGGGAGCAAAACCTGGTTCAACAAGAGTTATATTTACACCTTCGAAAATAAAGGAGGGTGAATATTCAATAGATATAGGTACTGCAGGAAGCATCACTCTTCTCCTGCAGGCATTGCTACCTGCTACAATATACCATAATATAACCCTGAAAATCAAAGGAGGTACAGACGTCAGATGGTCACCAGCCTGTGATTACTTCTCTCAGGTTCTCTTAAAAAATTTAAATTATCTTGGAGTTAAAGCTGATATGGAGCTTATAGCCAGAGGTTACTACCCGAAGGGAAATGGAAAGGTAAAAGTGGAGATATCAGGAGTTGATTTGATAGAAGGTTATGAATTTAAAGAGAGAGGGAAGCTCATAGGTATCAGAGGAAGAGCCCACTGCTCCAATCTTCCTGAACATATAGTGAAAAGAGAGGCGAAAGCTGTAGAAGAGGTACTTCCACACATTAAAGCTGAGATTGATATAGAAGTAAGAAAAGAGCTTTCAACAGGTACAGGTATCACTCTATGGGCAGATTACCAGAAATGTTCTCTGGGCTCCAGTGTTATTGGAGAAATTGGAAAATCTGCAGAGAAAGTGGGGAGAGAAGCAGCAATGAAGCTTATTGAAGAGATAAACTCTCCAGCAACTCTAGATGTCTATATGGCGGATCAGATTATCCCATTTGCAGCTCTTGCCAGAGGCAGAACTTCTTTTCTTGTGAGGAGACTTACAGGGCACCTTCTGACCAATATTGAACTCACTGAGAAGATTCTTGGAGTAAAATTTGATAAGAAAGAACTGGATAATCATTATATAATTTCTGTTGAAGGAACTGGCTGGAAATTATAAGTTAAGTATGAAACAGCACATATGCATACAACTTACCAAAATAACTTACCAAAAACTATTTTTCCTGTTATGATTTACTATAAAGGGATACTGGATGTGATTTATTGAGGAGAAGAAGAAAGTTTGTAAAGAAAAGGATAAACAAAGAAGGTTCTGCTAAAAAGAGAAGAATGTTAAATATGCATAGAGTTGATGATTTTCGTTATGACCTCAAGCAAATTTTGAGTAATATGCCCGAAGAAGACCACAGACACCCTGTTTTTGCCACAATCTATTCAAAGGCTTCAAATCTGGGAATAAACGAAGCAAGGAATTATATCAAAGATAAGACTGAAGAAGAGATAATTCCGGAAGAGATGTCTGAAGGTATTCTGAATCTGCTCTACAGATACAGCAGGCTAAGATAAAATAAATATCAGAAAAAGTAATCTTTCTGAATTTCCAGTACCTCGGTACTGTTCTTACTATTGCTATAATCTTCGAGAAGCTGCCCATTTAAGTCAAGGAAGCTTTTTCCCCATTTAAATTTATTCATGATTTTTTCTGCATCAGCCCTGAAACCCATAATATATAGGGCACCTGCGAGAGCTTCTGCAGTACTCAATTTTGAAATTTTTCCATAGTTTACAGGGTTTGCTGCAACAAGCAGTGGAAGAGTTCGTGAAATTAGCCTTGACTTAATTTCACTGAAAACCTCTTCAACCTTTTTCCATGAGCAGTCTACGGCAAGAAGAGCAGGAGCACCAGCATCTTCCTTTGATAGAGCCTTCAGTGCAAAGGGAGAAAGGAGAACTGAACCTGCTGGAACCCCTCGAGGTCTCACATATACCACCTCTCCATGCCTCTTGAGCTTCGCTGCAGTGCATCTCTTGGGGTTGCACTGATTGGCATGAAATATAAGAAGCTTCATGAGTTCACCCTTGTCACAACTCCTATTCCCTTACTCCTCCCTTCTCTGAATATAAATTTCATCCCCTCCTCTATATAATAAGAGGAATACTTGAAACTCATTCTGACTCTACCTCTATCTCCTGCTGCAAGAAAATCCTTTTCGAGAGGCTCGAGAGTAACAGTTTCTGAGATAGTTTCAAGGTGAATTATGGGTTCATAACCTTCAGCTATTCTTGTGGGGTGATTGAGTATTGCAACATTTGCTTCAAAGCTCTTCACAGCTTTTAGATTCTTTTTGTGTGTCAGAACCATGCCACGCCTTACCTCACCTTTATAACCTTTCAGTGCCACACCTACAATCTCTCCCACCTGAGCACTCTCAACACTGTAGTAGTGAAGCTCGATACTTGCAACTCTTACCTCATGAAATGTACCCGAATAATCCGGCCCCAGATGAAGTGTATCGCCGACTTTAAGGCTTCCCTGTTTCACACTTCCGCTCACCACCAGCCCTACTCCTGGCACATTGTAGACCTTATCAATATACATCATAAAATCTGCATTAAAATCAAGACCCGGCCTCTCTGGAAGCGAATAGAAAAGCCTGTTAAGAAGCTCCATGCCCAGGCCAGTTCTGGCAGAAGTAAGCACAACTGGTACAAGCACAGAAAGATTCGAAAGGCTGCAAAGCTGCCTTATATCTCTCTCATCTCTTATTCTCTTTCCAACTCTACCAACAAGAGAAAGAAGCTCATCAATCTCTCTCTCAAGTGCATAAATATCCCTTACCATATCTACCTTGGTAATTGCTATAATAACAGGGATATCCATGGCTATAAGAATACCGAGATGTTCTTTAGTTATACTTGTAATTCCATCATCAGCTGCTATTACAAGAAGCCCATAGTCCAGCTTCTGTCCTACAATTCCCCTTATGGTTGTTCTTAACCAGGGTTCATGCCCCACAGTGTCAACAAAACTGACAAGTTTCTTTGCTTTTGCAACAACATCTGCTCTGCTCTTTTTGCTGAGAGGATTTGAAAGATAGATAACCCTGCCGCTGCTTGTAAAACCATAAACTGCATAGGATAAATCTGCACTAAGACCACGTTCGATTTCATGCTTGAGAGTATCAAGAAAAGCTCTTGTTTTGCCATTCCCATTATCAAGAATACCAGAAATCAAAGTGCCTATGAGAGTACTCTTTCCATGGTCAACGTGACCTGCTGTGGCAATTAACAGATGATTTTTATCCAGTCTTTCCCTGCTTATTGTTGCCCTGCAGATAAGTCTTCCATTGTTCTTCACAACCTCGGTCTCCTTAATGCCAAGACCAACTTCCCTTGCAATCTCTTCAATAACCTCAAGGCTCTCTTCAAGTTTTTCTCTGGTTAAACCAACAGGAGTCCCATTGTCCTGAACGCCAAGAATATAAACAGCAGTTCCGGAGCCAAGGTTAAGCCTATACTTCATCTGAGATGCAAGACTCTCTCTCCTCTCCTTCCTCTTCAGATGAAAGTCTCTGCTAAGAAACTCCTTGAACTCCACATTCCCACCTTCACCCTCTTTGATAAGCTCGGGTATACTCTTCATCAATTTTTAAAAAATGTATAACATTAGAAAATCTTGTATATAGACTCCCTACAGACTTTAACGTGAGAGGGTGCCAGTCAGAAACTTAATTATATAATTGAGAACTTCCTGGAGGTTTCTGTCTCGGTCATAACTTCTGAGCACTCTCATAGCTTCATTTCTATTGCTGAAATGCTTAACTTCCTCTGTTAAGGCAGGCAGAACCCTAATAACATCATCCACTATAGTTACTGTAGCCTCCCTTGCAGTCCTGGAGAGAGGATTTAAATCTATGGCTACAACCTTTTTTCCCTGCCTGACAAGAGCCTCTGTCCTGTCTCCATCTTCTATAGCAACAAGGACAACATCACCTGAATATATACCTTCTCTTGAAACTTTCCTTCTCTCACTGCCGAGCCCGGGAATATCTGCACTGTATTCAGTTAGAACCTCATCCGCTCCGCACTCAAGGAGTTTTCTTTTTATTCTCTCAACTCTATCTTCATTCCTGTAGAAGAGATTCACTTCAAGCTTTGCCTTAAGAGCTTTTGAAAGTTCTACCATGGCTTCAGGGCATAGAGCAGCAGTGTTGCCATTGACCGAGATAACCGGTGCTTCCGCAAGAAAAAGCAGAGCAGCTCCAGCTTTTATTGCCTCTCTTGCCGGAGGAACTGTTATCTCTCCAAGAAGATAATTGAAAGCTTCCCCTCTCCCATGGGCAATTAGACCTTCAAGTACTGTAAAACCATCCCTGTAGCCTTCAGCTAATTTTTCCCTTATCTTAAGACTCTCATACCTGGGATGACCCTCTGGTATCATTGATTCAGGAAACCTCCTGAGATTATAAGTTTGACTCCCTCTTCAACTGTCATCTTCATATGAATCACATCTTTCTCAGGAATTTGAACAACATAACCGGAAGTTGGATTGGGTGAAGTGGGTACAAATATATTTATAACCTTTTCTTCTGTCAAATCCTGAATCTCTCTGACAGTAGTACCTGTGGTAAAACCTATGGTATAGACCCCTTTTCTAGGATATTCAATGAGCACAACACCTTTGAACTCGCTACCATCCTGAAAAAGCATTGTATGACTGGCATACTTCACCACAGAATAGATTGTTCTTATCATTGGAATTCTATCTATAGCCTCCTCGAGAAAATCAAAAAGCTTCCTGCCAACAGTAATTCTTACAAAAATACCCAGAAGGAAAATCACCAGAATTATGGCAACTATTCCAGTACCCGGGAAATAATAGCCGAATGCCTTCTGAATCACTGGCCTCAATATACCATCAAAAAATTCAAACATAAAGAAAAGTATGTAAAAGGTCACTCCGAGAGGTAAAAGCACCAGCAAACCTGTTATGAGAGTATTTCTTATATTTACTCTTATCCTGCTCATATTAGCTTCGCCCCTTCATATTTTATGTTAGCCTTTATATAAGGCAGGTCTATTAAATCTTCCGCCTCTTCACTGAAGCTAAATATACTTCCACCGAGCATACACATACTTGAGTTTACTCCTCCTGCCTCAAGTATATCAACAGCATCTTTTACTCCATGACTAATCAGGCCAGAGGTATCTGAAAATTCCCTTGAAACTTTAAGAAAGTTTTCCAGACTTGGACTTTTCAGCAGTATCTTCAGGCTTTTCTCTGCAGCGCTATTTATTTTTTTTTGTGCATCGCCATCAGAGAGAATATCCTTTGTGGATATAGCTGAATCAACTACAAAGCAGTAAACTTCAGCCTCTTCTTCAAACTTCAGCACCTCGCCTGTGCCTGGTGCTCCTGCTTTTTTTCTGACAACAAAACCGCCTGAAAGCTCTGCTATAACATCACCTAAACCAGTTAAATTCTCCACCTCGGCTATATGGGCAAACCTGCCAAGCTCCATATCAGAAAAGCCAAGCTCCAGTGCCTTATTCAATGCAAAGGCTGTACCCAGTGCTCCCGCACCGCTCACACCAAAACCCTGCATCATTGGCATATCAATACTATGATTAACCTCTATCCTCAAAGGAGAAGAACATATCATAGCCTTTATAACACTCTCTGTAACTGGACAGTCACAGAGTTCAGAGTTGGCATGAATTTCAATTTTCCGCTTCTCAGCCTCCTCGACCTTAACTTCGGTTGTAACCCCTCTGTCAAGGACAATACCAGCACCAGAAGAGCCACTTCTCATTGGGTTTTTATTTATATGAACACCAAAAAAGCCTGTGATGTGACAGGGCGAAAATGCTTTTGCTCTCATCTAGCTGAACCTCTTGAGGATTTCCTTAAATATAGAAGAGCTTATCTTGGCTTTAGAAGCTCTTGGAAGCTTTAAAACCTCATTTTCAGAGATGATAATGACTTCATTCTCATTGCTTCCCGCAGCCATGGTAATATCGTTGGCAATAACCAGGTCCAGAGAATGTTCTTTCAGTATATTTCTTGAAGCTTCAATAAGCTTCATATCATCTCCTTCCGGTAAGGCTTTAAATCCAACTTTGAAGCAGGAAAAACTTTTGATTAAAGCCAGAATTTTGGGAGAAGGTGTGAGCTCAAGGATAAGCTTATCCTTCCGCGAATCCAGTTTACCTTTAAACTTCTTTACAGTAAAATCTCCAATAGCTGCTGCAGATATGAGAATATCAGTATCCTTTGCTTCATTTTCAACAGCTTTTAACATCTCATCAATTCTTTCGGATTTAATAGTCTCAATATATACAGGGAGAGATTCAGTAACTCTACCATGAATTAAAACCACCCTGGCACCCAGATAGAATGCTTCCTTAGCCAGAGCTATTCCCATCTTACCTGAACTTCTGTTTGTGATAACTCTCACATCATCTATATCCTCGATGGTTGCTCCACCAGTTACCACAACTTTTTTTCCTGCCAGTATTGGAGGCGTGAGAAGTTTTATTGTATAATCTACAATTTCTTCAATGGATGCAAGTTTACCCGCACCTTCCTCCTCTTCAGGAGAAATAAAGGTGATGCCAAGTTCTTTTAGCTTTTCAATATTCTTCCTGATAACTGCATTGGTGAGCATACTCCTGTGCATGGCTGGAGCTATTAAAAGCTCTGCCTGGGACGAGAGAGCCAGAAGAGTAACAGGAGTATCTGCTATACCATGAGCTATTTTTGAGATAGTATTTGCTGATGCCGGAGCTATTAAAACCAGATCAAATTTTTCGAGATGTTCTACTCTGCCTGTGATTTCTGTAACAGGTGCAGTACCCGTGGCAAATTCAATAGCTCTGGGGGTGATTATCTCTCCTACAGAGGGCGTTAAATAAGCTCTTACCTCTGCTCCATACCTTATAAGTTCCCTTGCAAGCCTGACACATTCCACAGCAGCAATACTTCCTGTTATGCATAGGGCGATTTTTTTATTCAATAAACGCTCTGATTTTGTTGCAATTATATCTTCAAGCATATTACTCAAAATAGAGAACTACCTCTTTACCCATAAATCTTGTGAGCAACTTCTCAAGAGAACTTATATCACTGGGCAGTTTTATCATACCCCATTTTTGCACCCTCACCTTGTACCTCTCCTTTCCCTTAAGCTGAAAAAGAAGATTTATGCCAAGGATTCTTGCTGGTTTGAGAATGGATAGAGCAGCATCATAGTAGCTGTAGGGTACCTCAAGCACCCTTATTTTCTTTCCTAACATCTTTTCAAGATGCTTTGCCACCTTGCCATGCCGTCCGATTATTACACCGCCTTCACCTTTTTTAACAAGAACCACAAGAAGATTATCTTCAAGCTCAGCACCCAGCAGGTGCACTTTCTGGAGCATCATGTCTTTTTCAGAGAGCTTCTTTACATCTCTGAAGAATTCAATTGCTTCCTCAGAAATACCAAGCTCTTGTACTCTGCTCCTGCAATTGTCGCATAGCTCAGAAGAAGACAGGCAGACATTACAAATAGGAGCCTCCAGAGTACCACCTCTTCGAATAAAGAGAAATTTAACTTCAGATTTAAATTGGGAAATTACTGAAAACCAGAACTTTTCCTGATAATAATTTATATTATAAAGATGGGTTATTAACTAATCCTGTATTTCTCTCTGAGCGCTGATTTTCTGAGCACATACCATATATCATCCTTAATAATCACCCTGAATGCATATTCAACCACCTTTTTATAAAAATCACAGTAGTAGCTCTTTCCATACATACTCCCCTCACTGGAATATAACTCAGCAGGACAAGGTGAACCGCATATATTTCTCAAGTTGCAGGTTTTACATTCATCAATCCCTTCAACTGTTCTCTCCATCACCTTTCTGAAGTTTTCAGAGCTTGAGATTTTGCCAATTGAATCTGAGAAAATATTTCCTCCGGAAAACTTTTCCATGCCTATAAATTCGCCGCATGGATAGCTTGAGCCTTCCGCACTGACTGCAAAAAATCTTCTTCCAGCTCCACATGGCGAGATATCGCACATAAGCACTCTTGCAGCCGGAGCAACAATACCAAGAATTATATTGGCAAAGTCACCAATAACTATCCTCCTTCCGGTCTTTGTGAGTTCAATGGATTTATCCACTGCCTTTATGAATTCTCCGGCCATCTTCAAGGGGTCGGGCCTGAATGCCATGGAAGCTCTCTGAGTTCCTCGCACAGGATTCATCAAACTTAGCGAAACCTTGTGGCTGTGAAGAAATTCAATCATGTCAGAAAGCTGAGTCATATTATATCCTGTGATTGTTGTGACCACATTCAAAGCAGGGTAGCCATCAAACCAATCCAGAGCCTCCAGTATTTTACTGTGATGCCCTTCCCCTCTCAGATAATCATTTATCTTTCTATCAGGAGAATCAAGAGACATACCAGTATTAACAGCTCTGTCTTTAATAAAGCCCACATCCTCCTCTGTAAGAAAAAAACCATTGGTCTGGATGCCGAAATTTATATTATCATTATAATCTTCAATGATTTTAAAGATATTCTCTTTATTCAGCAGTGGTTCACTGCCATGGAAGACAATAGAGCCCTTAATTCCTTTTTTTTCAAAATACACTATAGCCTTTTCAGCTATCTCTGCCAGCTCTTCATAACTCATATTTTTCTGTCTTGTTTTTATCTTACTTGGAAGATAGCAGTAAGGACAGCTTGCATTGCATCTATCTGTGGGATTTACATAAAGAAGAATAAGCTCTCTGTTATATCTGAAGTCTTTCATTTCCTTTATAAGCTCTTCCCTGACTCCAGAATAAAAAGCTTCAATTTTTTTGTTATCGCCAGTTGCCCAGAAGCTACTTTCAGGGTCGATTTTTATATTAAAATCTCCAAACGCTATGTCTTCAAGCACTTCAGCACCTCATGAAAAATCAGAAAGGAGAGTCCTCACTCTGTACAACATAGTGAGTCAGTCCCGCTCCTTTATATTTACATTCAAATCTGTAGCTGACTTCTTTGTTATGTTCTTTTTCCATATGATCACCTCTGGATTTAAAATAGATATAAAACAATAATACTTAAGTTTTTCCTCAGGTTAAATTACGTGTACCTAAATGCAAAAGACATAAATATAGTCGTTTTTCCCACATCTTTAAATCTGGTTCAGTAAACAATTCATAGTCAAGTATATATATAACATTTCTTCTTAGAAAGTATTTCTAATGCAATTCAGCTCAATCCTGAAGGGTATGAGCTTTCTTGCTTATCAAATGTAAATATTCAGATATAAACTCTGAATACTATTTTTACTTGTTACTCAAAATTCAGCTAAATAATGCTACATATCGGTATTGATGATACAGACTCAGCAAAGCAGGGAATGTGCACAACCTATATAGCAGCCCTGGCCAGGGAAAAACTGGAGAAATTTAGTATAGTCAGGGAAATACGTCTGGTTAGGCTCAATCCGAATATAAAGTACAAGACAAGAGGCAATGCCAGTGTAGCCATCACTATTGAAACACATAAAGTTAGAGAAGTAAAAAAAGCTGTTATTAATATTGTTAAGGATAATGCAGTTTTCAATGACCCGAATACCAACCCGGGTGTTGTGTTCTTTGAGGGTAAACCAGAAGTGCTGCGTGACTTCTATTTCAGAGCTTTGAGGGATATAGTTACAATAGAGGAGGCTGAAACTATTGCAGAGGCTGAGGGTGCAGAATATGTAAAGTACAAGCTTGGTAGAGGAATAATCGGTGCTCTTGCTGCTATTGGAGCCGACCTTGAGGAACACACCTTCGAGGCGATAGCTTATAGAGCCAGAGAAAACTGGGGAAAGCCAAGAAATTTAGATAAAAAAAGCGTTTTTGAAATGGATGCCCTTACATTCCCACTTACCTTCAATAATATTGACCGTTCAGAAAATAAAGTTCTTATTGCACCCCACACTCCATGCCCTGTGCTATTCGGCATCAGAGGTTTTTCTGATAAAGTGGTGAGAAATGCTGCAGAAATGATAAAGGTTGACGAAAAAGTTGAAAAAGTTCAGATATTCAAAACAAATCAGGGCACTGATGCCCACCTGCAGAAAGTGGACAGTATAGCTGAGGTGAAGCCATATTCTTCAATTGTGGTCGAAGGTACAGTAATAAAAAAGCCATGGATTATTTCAGGTGGACATGTGTTTTTTGAAATTGAGGACAGAACAGGAATACTCAGGTGTGCAGCCTTCGAACCTACAAAGAACTTCAGAGATGTCATCCTCAGGTTAATAGAGGGGGACAGAGTGGTCGCCCACGGTGGTGTCAGCAAGAAGAGCGTGTTAACTGTCAACCTTGAAAAGCTCTATGTTAAAAAGCTGATAAAAGAGAGAGAAGTGAATCCAACATGCCCTGTGTGCGGAAAGAAGATGGAAAGTTCAGGTAGAGGTCAGGGCTACAGGTGCAGGAAATGTGGTACTAAGGCACAGGAAAAGGTTATGGAGCCTTTTGAAAGGCATATAGAAGAGAAGCTCTATTCTGCTCCACCAATAGCCATGCGCCATTTGAGCAAGCCACCGGTGAAGTTTTAATGAAAGAGAAAATTAAAGCCATAAAACATTTCAGCTCCAGAGCAGGGAAGTATTCAGGCGGATGCTTCTCAGACACTTCTCATCTTGATATACTCATAAAGATGGCTGAGGTAAAACCCTGGTTTAAAGCTCTTGATATTGCCTGCGGCAGAGGTTTTCTCCTGAAAAGACTCTCGAAAAGAGTAGAGTTTGCAGCTGGAATAGACATTGCCCCGGGAATGCTAATAGACAGCTTTAAAAACAGTGTTCTCGGCGATGCCGAGTCTCTACCCTTCAGAAGCTCCAGCTTCAATGTTGTCTTCACAAGGTTTGCTTTCCATCACTTTCCAGAGCCTGAAAGAGTATTGAGAGAGATATCAGAAGTTCTTTTAAAAGGAGGGAGTTTTATTCTGGCTGATGGTGTATCCTCTGAAAAGCAGAAATACTCTAACTATTTAAACAGACTTGAAAAGCTAAGAGACCCTTCTCATATCAGGCTTTACAGGGAATCAGAACTTATTAAAATTCTTAAAGAAGGATTTGATACAATTAAAGTTGAACATTATCCTTTAAAACAGAGCCTCAGAGAGTGGCTGAATAGAGCTTCCTGCAGCGCTGATACTAAAGAAGAGTTAAGAAAACTCATGGAAGATGAATCTATACAATCAAATTGAGGGCCAACTGCCCCTCCATGCTTATCTCCAAAAGCTTCTTGTCACTTGCGTCTAAAAGCTTGATATGGGCCACGCTGCTCATTCAATTTCCTCAATCTCAAAGTCCTGGCTCACAGGGTTTGCCAGCAGGCGTTTGCACATCTGTTCTATTTCGTCTTTTTTATAATCTCCCTCAATCCTGTATACCTTTGCTGTGCCCACACTTTCAATATTCTTAAACCCGAGTGTCTGCAATCCCTTAAGGGCAGATTCCCCTTCTGAATCCTGGACTCCCGGCTTGTATGCGATTCTTACTTCCCAAAGCACGTCTATCACCTTACCATTAAGTCTATAAGGATGTGCTTTAAATATGTTTTACTAAGATAACAATCGCGAGGTTTGCACATGAAGTATGACGCAATAGTTGTTGGCGCCGGCATAAGCGGCCTTCTTTCTGCCCTGGCTTTAAGCAAGAACAGAAAGAGAGTGCTGATTATCGAAAAAGGTGAGCATATCGGAGGGCTTGCACGAAGCTATGATACACAGGGGTACAGGGTGGACATAGGCCCTCATGCCATCACCGCACTTAAAGATGGGCCGCTTGTAACACTGATGAACGAGTACTTCGATATTGTACCGCAGTTCATACCACACGAAAAATATCATGTCAGAACTCATGATAAGTTCTCAGATTTTCCATGGACACTGAAAGAATGGATGATGTTTGATATCCTACCGAGGAGAGATAGGCTTTCATTGGTTCAAGCAATAACCAAGGCGATGGCGCTGACTCTGACAGATGACAGCAACCTGAAAATCTCGGTTTATGATTTTATGAGTGATTTCACTCTATCTGAAAAAACCCTAAAATTCATAGATGCGATATGTCCTTTCTTGAGTGGTCGAAGCTCAAAGGAGACACCCATCTGGAGAATACTCAGAGGCAGCGGCTATGTGGAGGAAACAAAACTGGCTTCAAGAGAGCAATTTTCGAGGTTCACGAGGCTGGCACGCCACGACGGGTCACATAACCAGTGCTATCCGCGCGGCGGCGTTGAGGCAATTGTTAAGTCTGCAAAATATTCTCTGCCACAGAACCTGGTTGATATAAGACTGGGCGAACCCGTGACCAACATCCATGTTGAAGATGGCAGTGTTAGAGGAGTGGGGACATCCAAAGACTCCTATGATTCTGACACGGTTGTTTATTCAGGGTATGTTAAAGACCTCCCAGGGGTGCTCGACTCTGCTTTACCTCCAGAGTATGTTAAAGATTTAAAACAAATAAAACAGACGAAAGCCCTCTCTGTCTGGCTGGGCCTTGCGTCCAGGATGAAGGAATTTGATTATATGGGCTCGGAAATCTGGTTTGAGGAGGGAAAGCCATACTGGGCAATGCCGACATCCAATTTTGATTCGCATCTGGCACCAAAGGGGCGTCAGCTGGTCGGTTTTGCATTTGTGATTGAAGACGACATCAAAAAAGAGCGAGAAAGGGCTCTTGATACCATCTACACCGCCCTGCCAAACATTGAAAAACAGGTAGAGATGGAGCATTTCCAGGTTGCAGTACCAGAGAAAGCCACACCGACAATAGATGGCTTCATACCCTCGCCCCAAAGCCCAATTAAGGGACTGTATCTGGTCGGCACCGACACAAACGTCAACAGCATGGGCATAACAAGGGCGTCATATTCAGTGCTTGACTGCCTCAAATTCATGAGGGAGGACGGGGTCTTATAATGCTTGCAAAGCGTATTATCCCATGTCTTGACGTAAAAGACGGCCGGGTTGTAAAGGGCGTCCATTTCAAAAATCTTAGGGATGCGGGAGACCCCGTTGAGCTTGCCAGGATGTATGACGAGCAGGGCGCGGATGAAATCGTCTATCTTGATATTAGCGCGTCTCCTGACGGCCGAAAGACGATGGTTGAAATCGTGGAGCATACCGTAGACCAGGTGTTCATTCCACTTACCGTAGGGGGAGGCATAAGCACGGTCGAAGACATCAGGAGGATTTTAAAATCCGGCGCAGACAAAATCGGCATAAACACGGCAGCCGTGAAAAACCCAAAAATCATCAGCGAAGGCGCTAAAAGATTCGGGTCACAGTGCATCGTTTCTGCCATAGATGCAAAAAGAGTCTACAGTGACGACAAAGACAAAATAACGATAGACACGCCTGAGGGCAAATGCTGGTTTGAGGTCTATGTATATGGAGGAAGGAATGAGACCGGGGTAGATGCCATCTGGTGGGCAAAAGAAGTTGAGAGACTTGGAGCTGGCGAGATATTGCTCACAAGCATGGACGCCGACGGCACGAAAGTAGGGTTTGACATCCCGCTCAACAAAACGATATCACAAGAAACCAATATCCCGATTATTGCAAGCGGGGGGGCAGGCAACCTTGACCACATTGTTGAGGCACTTACTGACGGAAAGGCAGATGCGGCGCTCGCTGCTTCAATATTCCACTACAAGGAGTACACGGTTTTGGACATAAAGGAATACCTCAAGAAATAAAACAGGTCTGAGGTTTCACAGGACTGCGGATGATATCATCTTTCACTACGATACAGTGATAATAAAGGCAGAAAATTTATCAGAGGGTTAATATCTACTTCCCGAGGTCTTTTACTATTCCAATACTCACAAGGGCTCTGACAGGCCTTCCATCGACTTCCTTCAAACCCTTTTTATCTATTAATACAACAGCAGCTAACGGTTTGGCTCCTTCTCTCTGCAAAAATCTGATACTGTCCCTGATTGTATTCCCTGTGGTTGCAATATCGTCGACAATCACAACATTCTTTCCTGTGACATCTGAAAAGTTTGAAAGCAGAAAGCCAGAAGTTCTTGATTTCTTCTCAGGTTCCCATAGATGCTTCTTTGGCCTCATAACAGCCAGCGCGGCTCCAAGCTGCTCTGCAATAAAGGTAGCAAGAGGTACTCCACTTACAGCAATTCCAGCAATAACTTCTGGCCTAGGGAGAGATTTTTCTTCCACCACCTCTTCAATTAATATTGACATGGCAACAGCCATATTTTTTATTATCAGCGGATTCGAGCCTATTCTCTGCCAATCTATAAAGATATCTCTGGGCATGCTATCCTTTTCTTCTTCGGAATGGGTAACAAGCCAGAGCGCGGTTTCTCTTGAAACATTGAGTTCATCTGCTATCTCACCTGTAGTGAAACCCTTCTGTTTAAGTTCTCTGGCCTTTTTTATAATCTCCGAGATATTACGCATAATTACTACATTATTCATTTCTTATTTAATCTTTTCCTTAGTTTTCTCACTACCTTGCCGCCGCATACATCACATGAAGGTGTATATCCCAATGGATACTCTTTCCCGCAACTTCTGCAGTAGTTCCTCCAGATAAAAACCTTCTCTATACCCTTCTCCTTTATTCCCACATATTTCAGTTTCAGCACTTCGGCAAGATTCTGAAGAGCATAGTCATCACTCATAATGATATAACCCTCACCCAGCTGGAGAGCAAGACCCAGAAGTTCTATATCAGCTCTGGACAGCAGTATTGAATCTCCTGTGGATTGAGAAACTCTTTTTACCTTCTCAATGTATTTCTTTTCCGGAGTTAGGATTTTCAAACTTCCTTCACTTAAAGCAATCTCAAGCTTGAGTCTAAGATTTTCCTCTCTTATTTCTTCAGCCACAGACTGTGCTGTTACACCTTCTGCTGCAACTCCCGATATGATTGCTGACGCATCAAGAATATATTTCATCTTAACTGGGCAAGGAGACCCTTCCTTCAGTGAGGGGAGGAATTGCCCTTTTCACCTCCGTTAAATTTAAATATTTCAATATACTATAATCTACAAGACTATGGTGCGTGAATTCTCTCAAGGTCTCACCAACCTTTTCTCCCAGCTTACCAGAGCAGGAGTTGCTGTAAACCAGCTCTTCCGTCCAGATGATGGGGTTCTCAGTGGAGCGGTGCACTATACTCAACCTCTGATGGAAAGCTCCTTCCTAACGGTAGTTAGGGAGGAGTAGTTTACAACCTTTCCCTTATCTTTCGGTAAAAATCTCCATTTAGTTTTATAAAACTGATTTTTCTATTTGAGAGTCTGAAGACTATCTCATCATCAGGTGAAATTTCAGCAACTTGCTGGCCGTCAACTATAAGAACTGCTTCTTTTTTTGACATTACAAGTTTAATCCTAATTTCAAGACTATCGGGCACAACGAAACTTCTTGCTGAGGACTGGAAGGGAGATATTGGAGTTATAACAAAGGCTCTGGTTCTCGGGTCAAGAATAGGACCTCCAGCAGACATCGAATAGGCAGTCGAGCCCGTGGGTGTGGCAACAATTATACCGTCTGCCCGTACCTCGTCTATCTCACTGCTATTAAGAAAAATTTTCATATGTAGCATCTTAACCGGTGAGGAGGTCACAACCACAGCCTCGTTGAGAGCTTCACCTACCTTCTCTTCTTCAATAAAAACATCTATTTTGTTCCTTTCTTCGAGAGTATAATTATCTGATAGCACCCTTTCAAGCCCTTCTATCCATTTATCTGCCTTAACCTCGGTAAGAAACCCCATTGTACCAAAATTTATCCCAAGCACAGGTATATCCATATTAGTTTTTGAAGCTGCCTTTAAAATCATACCGTCTCCACCAAGTACAATCAGCAAATCAGCATCAAATTCGCCAATTTTCTTTCCTTTTAGTCCCAGTTCTGTGGCACTTTCATGGTCAAAAATAACTTCAACACCACGTGCTTCAAGAAACTCCTTTATTTCCAGAGCAGCCTTTATGGCCTCTGGAGTCTTCTTAACTGAAAGAGCTGCTTTTTTCATACATGGTGGGCGAAGGAGACCCCCATTTTAATGAGGGGAATAATTCGCCCTTTTCACCTCCTTTACTTTCTCACTATACACAAGCTTTAAATACTTCAAGTAGAAATTAAATATTGGTAATACCTTGAAAAAGACTATATTACTTAATTTTCTTCCCTTAACATCAAAAAAACAAAATATCCTTGATACCTTCTTAGCTGAATACCTCAGAGTTCTCAATCTCACCTTAAAACAATTACCCAATGCCAACTCTTCTACTGAACTACACCATTTAACATATTCAAACATACGTAAAACCTCCTTTCTGCCTTCTGACATTGTTGAAGAAGCCAGAAAAGATGTTTGGGCAAAAAGAAAAACTGTCAAAGAGAAATTCGCCAGATGTTCTGTCAGGCTCAACAAAAGATGGTTTAAGTTCTTTAAGACAAATAGAGGAACACCTTCTTTCAAAGTCACCTATTCTCCACGTAAACATTTTGTTATTCCTGTCAGAATTGATGGGAGCTATAAAAGATTTAAAGACTTCCTTAAAGCTGGCTGGAAGATTAAAACTATTTCCCTTCTTAATGGAAAGATTGCTGTTAATATTGAAAAGGATTATCCAGAAGTTAGTGATAATAAAAGGAACGTTATAGGAATCGATATTGGCTCTTCTACTCTCGCTGCTGTAACAGTTTATGATACCAGAAAGGTTATGGTGATTAAACAGCTTTATCTTGGCAGGGATGTTGCAAGCAGGCAGAGAAAGTATGAAAATAGACTTGCAAAGCTTAGAAGTCATGCTGATAAAGGTTCTGAAAAAGCTAAGAAATACATGAAAAGACTGAAACATAAACAGGCAAACTTTGTTAAGACCAGAAGCGCTCAGATTGCTAAGGAAATTGTAAACCTTGCTACTAAATACAATGCTTCTATTACTGTAGAAAAACTCACTATTCGTGGTAGAAGACACAGGCTCAACAGAAAGGCAAATAGAAAGATTAACCGTATTCCTCATGCTCAATTCAGAGAGTTTGTTAAAAGTAATTGCCTTACCAATGGTGTTTCTTTTCAACCAGTTGATGCTTATCACACTTCGAAGTGGTGTCCCAGGTGCGGTATGATTGTAAATAGTGACAGGAAAGCCTCGCTGGCTGTTGCTATCAAATCTGCTCTGGTGCGGGAGCTTCAAGGTCTCACCAGACCTTTTCTGATCTCCCAGTTTACCAGAGCTGGAGTTGCTGTAAACCAGCTCTTCCGTCCAGATGATGGGGTTTTGAGTGGTGCGGTGCATCTTACTCAACCTCTGATGGAAAGCCACCTGCGTTAGCGGGGGGTAGTTTACTGTAAATTATTTGCCTTATTGATATAAACTCTTTACGCCATGTTGAGAAGCTGCAACACCTGACGGTGCACATCCGGTGAAGCAGCAACGAGATTGAACTTCTCAATATTTAATATACTATTTCTCAGAGCTCTTCCCCTTAAGTCGCTAATTTTCCCTCCCGCTTCCTCAAGAATTAAAAGTCCTGCTGCTGTATCGACATTTCTCAGAAAATTTCTTATATCCACAAAGGCCTGAAAATCACCTTTTGCAATATAACACAGGTCTAAAGCAGCGCTCCCCATGATTCTAAGCCTTCTGGTATTCTCAATAAGTGGTATAAGCTTCTTTGTAGCCTTAGGTGGAGAATACAGAGATAGAGTGCCTTTATTCAGGGGAATATCTCTGACATTAATCTTATTTCCCATAAAAAAGCTACCTTTCCCTCTTTCTGCATGAAAGTATTCGCCCGTGACCAGATTCATAACAAATCCAAAGTTTATATCTTCCATAGTTGCATTCTCTGAGTATTGGGCAAGTGCAATAGAAAAACTGTAAAAAGGAAGGTTGTGGAGGGCATTGAAGGTTCCATCAAGAGGGTCAATCACTGCTACCCTCTCTGGCGTAGAAGAACTCTTTATAACACCAGCCTCTTCAGTAACAATATGCAGTCTGAACTCTTTCAGCTTATCAACAATAAAATCCTCAGCCAGCCGGTCAATAGCCTTTGTATCTTCACCAGAGGCACCCTTTCCGACAATTTCCCCAGCTTCTCTGTCATTCAGACCCTCTTCTATTACTCCTCTGAGTTCTTCAGCCAGCTTCAGGATATATCTGAGCATGTCATTGACCTCTGGTTCTGTGAAGCTTGTATTCAATACTGTCTATGAGCGCCTTCAGGCTTGCCTCGATAATATTCTCGGAAACTCCTACTGTGCTCCAGCTATCCTTCCCGTCTGTACTCTCTATAAGAACCCTTACTTTTGCTCCTGTTCCCTCGGTTGTGTCAAGTACCCTTACCTTATAATCCGTAAGATAGACATCTCTTAAGCTCGGATAGAACTTTTCAAGAGCTTTTCTCAGAGCATTGTCAAGGGCATTAACCGGACCGTTTCCTTCAGCTGCAGTGTGCTCATACCTGTTTCCTACTCTTACCTTGATTGTACCCTCTGAAGTTAACTCTTCATAATGGGTATCAACTATAATTCTGAAGCCATCAAGAACAAAGAATTTTTTAACCAGGCCCAGTGTTCTCATCAGAAGGAGCTCAAAACTCGCCTCTGCGCCCTCGAACTGATATCCCTGCTTTTCCATCTCTTTAAGTTGGTCGAGAATTACTTTAACCTCTGGAGAGCCCTTTCCAAGCTTCAACCCGAGTTCTTTTGCCTTTGCCAGAATATTGCTCTTGCCTGAAAGGTCAGAAATTAAGAATCTTCTCTCATTTCCCACAAGCTCTGGCTTTATATGCTCGTAGGTTAAGGGGTTTTTAAGTACAGCATCTATGTGCACTCCACCCTTATGGGCAAAGGCACTTCTGCCCACATACGGCATATTGTGCAGGTGAGACATGTTGGCAAGTTCTGCCACAAGTTTTGATACTTCAGTCAGCTTTTTAAGCTGATTATCACTTATACAATTTATATGCAGCTTTAACTTTATATTTGGAATAACCGAGCATAGGTTGGCATTGCCGCACCGTTCACCGTAGCCGTTTATTGTTCCATGCACCTGAGTTGCTCCTGCACGCACAGCAATTACAGAGTTGGCAACACCTGCATCGGAATCATTATGAGCATGAATGCCAAGAGCTGTCTTTATTTTACCTTTAACTTCATTGAGAACCTCCAGAATATTAAAAGGAAGAGCACCGCCATTTGTATCGCAGAGTATAAGACAGCTGGCTTTAGCTTCTTCAGCAGCTCTGAGAGTCTTCATAGCATATTCTTTATTGTTTATGTATCCGTCAAAGAAGTGCTCTGCATCAAAGAAAACCTTTATTCCGTGTTCCCTGAGGTACTCAATGCTGTCCGTGATCATGCTCAGATTCTCCTCCGGTAAGATTTTCAGGGCATCTCTCACATGCATGTCCCATGATTTGCCAAAAATGGTTACATAGTCTGTACCTGAGTCAACAAGGCTTCTAAGGTTCATATCATCTTCAGCCTTAACCTTTGCATGCCTTGTGCTGCCGAAGGCTACTATCTTAGAATTATCAAATTCTATCTCTTTTACCCTGGAGAAGAATTCTGCATCTTTGGGGTTTGAGCCAGGAAAACCACCCTCAATATAGTGGATGCCAAGCTCGTCCAGCTTTTTTGCTATTCTGAGTTTGTCTTTCACTGTGAAGCTTATATATTCGCTCTGAGCACCATCTCTGAGGGTGGTATCATAAAGTTCTACCTTCATACTAGCTTAGGCTGGGTGAATAACAATATAAATTAAAACAAAAGCTGTTTACATTGTCCTTGATATTCTTCACATTTAAGCTATGGAGTTTATGCTTCGCGACTTTATTATTACACAGGAAAATATGATATTCTCTGTGGTGAGCTATTCTCACCCTGAGGATAGAGTGATTGCCTTTCTCCGCTATTTCCCTTCCAGCAGGGGTGACAGAGAGCGAGATGAAAAGAAATATGAGAAGGTGAATAGTGTTGCGCATTCCTTCAAATTTCTCGAGAAAAATTTTCCAGAGTATATCTTCAAAGCTACAAACCTCAATACAAAACTTCAGGCTGTCCCACTTGATAAAATTGAGGAGCATCTCAGTCCAAGGAAAAGGCTCAGGGAGATTGTTAGAGCACCTGGAGATGAGCTTGAAGAAGATATAAAGAAACTCTCCAGCCTATTTTCCGGGATTCCTCTGGAGAATAAGGGTGTCACCGGGTCTGTTCTGGTAGGGTTGCATACAAACACCTCTGATATCGACTTTGTCATATATGGCATAAAAGAGCATTCTAAAGCAAGAAGAAGACTTAAAGAGCTTCTTGGGAGTGGAGAGGTAAGAGACCTCAGCAGGGAGGAGTGGCTCAGAGCTTATAAAAAGAGATTTCCATCAGAGGCTGAACTTAGCTTTGAGGAGTTTTTATTCTATGAGCGCAGGAAATACCACAAGGGTGTTTTCGGCTCAAGGATTTTTGACCTTCTGATGGTTCATGGTCAGGAAATTAAACCAGGACTCTGGGAAAATATGAAGTTCAGAAGACTTTCAAAATATATGCTAAAGGCAGAGGTGGTGGACTCAAGCCTTGCGTTTGACTACCCTGCCGTCTATAAAATCTCATGTTCAAATTCAAAAATTAAAGAGGTGGTTTCTTTTACCCACACTTATGCGGGTCAGGCCTTTGAGGGTGAGAAGATTGTGGCAGAGGGTTATCTTGAAGAGGTTATACCTGAAGGCCATCTTCGCCTTGTTGTTGGTACAACCAGAGAGGCTGCAGGCGAATACATAAAGCTGGATAAGACCTAAAAGCCTCTATTCCTTCTTCTGCTTAAAAGAGAATAAAGAACCGGAGGTAAAATCAATCCTGAGATAAAGACAAGCAGAAGAAAACCAAAACTGAAGCTTTTGTTCTCTTTAAAGTCTGGTAGAGTTAAATTAATACTCATATTCATTTCTGTTTTATTCTTCAGTTCTCCTTCAAACCTGTTCAGAGGAGCTTTAATATGTGTAGAAGTTACTATAACATTAATCTCCCCTGATACTGTTTTGCCATTTCTATCAGTAGCGATTATTTTAATAGTATGTTTTCCTGGAGAAGATGCTGATGTATCCCAGTTACATGGGGAAGAACACGCATAATTTCCATCTATCAGTACTTTAGCCTCAGAAGGCTTGTTCAATCTGAAATCTATTCTTACAACACCGGAAACTTTCGACCCATTTTCTGGAGAGATAACAGAAATCCCGGGCAGTATAACGTCAGGCTCCCTGTAAAATATTAAAGTCTCCCTACTGCCTGTAACAAAGCTTTTCCCCCCAGCCTCACTGGATACCACCTCTTTATCTGATTTAAAGCTCCAGAGTTCCCTACCTTCAGGAGAAAGTGCAGCTACTTTATTTCCCCCAGAAACAAGAAAATAGCCATTATCCGAGTAGGAGATTGATGTAAACTCAACCCCTCCATCATAATAACTCTGTTTTATCCCGTTTCTGAGAAATACCACCATATTTGATACAAGGGCAAGAGTATTGTTGCCATAAGCCAGGTTGTAGATAAATCTTCCATGATAGTATCGCCACTTCTCATCTCCATTAAAATCGAAAGAATAGACTGTTCCCTTTGCTGTAGAGAAGTAAACTCTATTTCTGCTTAATGCTGTACCGCGGGCAGAAGAATCAAGATTTTTTCTGAAAATAACTTTACCATCTGAGTTTAAAAGAAAACCCTGTTTTGAAGATGTGACTGCTGCTATATGGCTCCCTCTGAAAGCTATGTTGTTTACATTGTCGTAGAGGCTGGTTTTCCAGAGTAAATCTCCACTTTTATTGAAGCATAGAAGAGAGTAACCATCTCCAGCAAGAAGAAAAGTTGCATTCTCTCCAACAGCCAGACTGTAAACTGGAAACTCGAGAGTTCTGGAGAATATAAGCTTCTTTGTTTTATCGAGAAGCACCAGCTTTCCAGATGAAGTGCCAGCAGCTATGTAATTGCCCTGAGGAGAGACTGAAACACTTTTTACCTCTTCATTTAAATTATATTGCCATGATTTTCCTGGCTGGAAACCTGAAGCATAAGGCATGAGGAGTAGAAAGATTAATAACCAGCGCATAATAACATTTTAATCTCTTAACTTAATAGTTTTGTGGTTATATGTTGATAGAAAATATTGCCTCAAGTATAGTTGGAATAATCGGCTCTCTGGGCTATGGAGGAGTGCTTGTGCTTATGTTTCTTGAGAGCACATTCTTTCCATTTCCCAGTGAGATTGTAATCATTCCTGCAGGCTATCTTGCCAGCAGGGGAGAGCTTAATTTATATCTTGTTATTTTTTTTGGCATAGCTGGAAGTCTTCTGGGTTCTCTTTTCAATTACTATATTGCTAAAACTCTTGGTAGAACTACAATACTCAGGTACGGGAAGTATTTCTTCTTAAATGAAGACAAACTTGTAAAGGTGGAGAGATTCTTTCAGGAGCATGGTGAGATAAGCACATTTATTGGCAGGCTTATCCCGGGGGTGCGGCAATATATCTCCTTTCCAGCAGGACTGGGTAAGATGAACATGGCAAAATTTTGCTTTTATACATCTTTTGGAGCAGGGCTCTGGGTAACAATTCTCGCCTTTATAGGTTATCTGGTTGGAAGCAGCCCCGACCTTGTAAGGCAGTATTCATCGCTTGCAACAAAACTCGTGTTACTTTTCTCAGTCCTTCTTACTATTTTATATATTTACTACAAAAAAAGAAAGGCTTATAAACAGATTTAACCCTTCTTCAGGAACTTATTTACAATATCCAGAAACTCTTTCATCTCAAAAGGCCTGTTTATATGAGCATCTGCGCCAGATTTAAAACTCCTCTCTATATTATGACTCTCCGACATTATTGTGAACATTATAACTGGAATATCTTTCAATTCTTCTTTATTTTTTATTTTTCTGCATAAATCCCAGCCGTTGAGGCCAGGCATCATCACATCCAGAAGTATAATGTCTGGCTTTTCTTTATCCAGAATAACCAGTGCCTCATCACCATCATTCGCTTCTATCACACCATAACCTTTTTTTTCAAGAATAGTTCTGGTTAAAAGCCTCATTTCAGGTTCATCATCAACCAGAAGTATTGTTGCCATTTATTCCACCTCCTTCTTTGCAAACGGTAGAGTAAAGCAGATTTTTGTGCCTTTGCCCTCTTTGCTCTTAACAGATATGTTTCCTCCATGAGCTTCGACTATTTCCTTAACTATCATAAGTCCCATACCTGTACCGCCGTAACGCCTCGAAGTTGAACTGTCCACCTGATATAACCGCTGAAAAATTTTATTAACTTTATCTTTTGGTATTCCTATACCTGTATCCTCTACACATACCTCGATATTTTCTTTTTTCTCCACTTCAATAAGTATTTTTCCTTCTTTCTTATTAAATTTTATTGCATTATTTATAAGATTTCTGAGAACATGTTTAATACGTATTCTGTCTGCCAGTACCGGTGGAATATCTTCTTTTATGTTGATAGACATCTTTATTATATTATCTAGTAACTGGGGTTTGAACTCATCAGCCAGATTTAGTATTAATTCTTCAATCTTAACAGGTCTAAGCTCAAGTTTTATCTCACCCATTTCAAGTTCAGCAGCTTCTATTAAATTCCTGATAATCAATTTCTGCCTGGAAATAGCATTGTGAGCAAGTTTCAATAGTTTTATCTTGCTCTTATCTTTTTCTTCATCCCTGAGTATCTCAAGTGACCCTTTTATAATTGTAAGGGGTGTGTAAAGTTCGTGGCTCACATTTGAAATAATATTTCTTTTGAGTTCGGAAATACTTTTTAGCTCATCATAGGCTACTCTGAGTTTTTCATGTGCCTTCTTTAATTCACTGTAGAGCTTGGCATGTTCAATAGCCACAGTTGCCTGGAAGGTTAAAGACGTGAGAGTATCTATCTGCTCTTCAGTAAATTTTGTTTTTCTGCGGTTAGCCACAAAAAGTACACCAATAGGTTCATTTTCACCTGAAAAAAATGGAACAGCAATAAAAGATACAATATTTTCTAATTTAAGTTTATTATATGGAATGTTCTTTATTATCTTTTCATTATATATATCCTCTACTACAATAGGTTTATTATTCTTTATGGCAAACCAGCCTATCCCTGTACCCTTCTTAAACTCAAAATTTTCAGTTATATCTTTTGTTGTTCCACTGGCTACATGAAATCTTATAAAATCACCTTCTACGAGAGCATAGAAGGCAATATCAGTTCCTGTCAACTCTCTGGCTTTATTGACAATAAATTTTAGTAGAGAATCCATATTCAGCTTTTTAATGATACCTCTGTCAATTTCATGAATCACACTGAGCTTTTCAGCAGTGCGCCTGAGCATTTCTTCAGCTTTTTTCCTGTCAGTTATATCTCTTGCAGCTCCAAAAAATGCTGTTATATTACCATTCTCATCATACTGAGGCGCAATTTTATCTTCTATCCAGATATAATCTCCTGTTTCTTTGTGGCAGATACGATAAATTCTGTTTCCTGGTTTTCCTGTCTTTAAGATTTCCTCTGTTGCACTCTGGATATCAGCAAGGTCATCAGGATGTACTATGTCCATCCATAACCCTGGGTTTTCAAGAAATTCTTTAGGTAAGTATCCAGT